>JAUWXU010000042.1 GCA_030616145.1 Candidatus Omnitrophota bacterium
GGTGATATAACTATCTGCAATCTAGATTTCTGTTTTGGCCAGGATGGAACAAGCATGCTGATTATCGATAGCTTTTATGGCCTTGGCCGGAAAGAACTATTTGATAAATCGAAATTCTGTATGACTATTGACCATTCTTCACCCAGCCCCAACCAGAAGATCTCGGCCGTACATCAAAAGATGAGAAGATTTGCCCGGGATAGGGGAGTTAAGCTTTACGATGTCGGATGCGGCATTTCGCATGTAATAATTCCCGAACTCGGATATGTGGTGCCCGGTGATTTAGTAATGGGTGCCGATTCGCACACCACTACCTATGGTGCGATCAATAGCCTGGCAGTAGGGGTTGGTTCTACTGACCTGGCCATTGTATTAGCCAGCGGAAAGAATTGGTTTAAGGTGCCGGAAACAATAAAGATAGTGATAGAGGGAAAATTACCCAAAGGAGTTTATTCGAAAGACATTATTTTATACATCATTGGTCAGTTAAAGGCTGATGGCTGCACCTACAATTCGGTTGAGTTCTCAGGCAGGGTTATTGACAACTTAAGCCTGGAGGCGCGATTTACCATTTCTAATATGGCAGTTGAGATGGGAGCAAAATGCGGCCTGATGGAGGCAGATCGGAAGGTTTTGAAATGGATTAAACAGCACTCTAACAGGAAACCTCGGCCGGTTAGCCCAGACAGTGATGCCCTGTATAAAGATATAAGAGAGTTTAATGTCGATAAACTGGAACCCCAGATTGCCCGGCCGCATACTGTTGATAATCTATGCCCTCTCAGCGAGATTCAAGGCAGGCGTGTTGATCTGGCATTTCTGGGGACCTGCACCAATGGCCGTCTGGAAGATTTAAAGATTGCTGCCGATATTATTAAAGGCAGGAAGGTCCACCCTGATACGAAATTTATTGTCTGCCCTTCCTCGCGCGATGTTATGCTGGCGGCTTTGAAAGAGGGTCTGCTGGAGGTCTTTATAGATAGCGGAGCAGTAATCTTAAGCCCGGGCTGTGGGCCCTGTGTAGGTACACAGGGAGGGGTACCGGCCGATGGGCAGATAGTAATTTCAACGGCAAACAGAAATTTTAAAGGCAGGATGGGTAATCCCCGGGCCTTTATTTATCTTGCCTCACCAGCCACAGTAACTGCCAGTGCAATCGAGGGAAAGATAACGGATCCGAGGAAATATTTATGAGTGATGAGCGATGAGGGATGAAGATGAAGCTGAAAGGTCATGCTTATAAATTCGGCGATAATATCAGCACGGATTTAATTATTTCCGGAAGGTATAAGTTTGCGATTACCGATATGAAGGAGTTGAGCAAGCATGTAATGGAAGATGCCCGGCCGGGTTTTTACAATAGATTGAAGCCGGGCGGCGCATTTATTGTGGGCGGCTATAATTGGGGGATGGGTTCATCGAGAGAACAGGCCCCGCTCGCTTTAAAGGCAGCAGGGATATCAGCAGTCATTGCCAAGAGCTTTGCCCGGATATTTTATCGCAATTCATTTAACATCGGTCTTCCCCTGATCGAATGTGACACTTCCGGGATAGACGAAGACGATGAGCTGGAGATGGATTTGGACAAGGGCCTGCTTAAAAATCTTACAAAGAAGACTGAAATTACCCTGCGGCCCCTGCCGCGGGTTATGAGAAAATTATTAGAAGATGGCGGCCTTATTGAACACTTTAAAAAATACGGAGGGCTTGAATTTGACTCATAAGGTGACATTTATTCCCGGCGACGGTATCGGTCCGGAGGTAATGGATGCAATGCGGAGATGCGTTGAGGCCACCGGCGTAAAGATCGAGTGGGAAGTAGTTGAAGCAGGGGAGGGGGTTTTAAAGAGGGAAAATACACCCCTGCCTTCGAGGGTGCTTGATTCAATAAAGAAAAACAGGATAGCAATCAAAGGCCCGATAGTTACTCCGATTGGCCGCGGGTTCCGGTCGGTCAACGTGAAGATGAGACAGGCCCTGGATCTATACGCCTGCCTCAGACCATGTAAATCCTATAAAGGCGTCAAGTCAAGGTATGATGATATAGACATAGTTATAGTGAGAGAAAATACCGAGGATTTATATGCCGGGATTGAATTTGAACGGGGCAGTCCGGCTGGCCGCAGGATAATAAAAACTATTAAGGATTTATCCAAACAGGAGATTAGGGAAGATTCGGCAATCAGCATAAAACCGATTTCCGCTGCTGCCTCTGAGCGGATTGTAAGATTCGCCTTTGCCTATGCCCTCAAGAACAAAAGGAAAAAGGTTACTGCCGTGCACAAGGCAAATATAATGAAATATACCGATGGCCTTTTTCTGGAGTCGGCAAGAAAGGTGGCTGCTGAATATCAGGGTAAAGTAGAATTTGAGGACAGGCTGGTAGATAATATGTGCATGCAGTTGGTTCAGAAACCCCATCTTTATGATTTATTGGTTTTGCCCAATCTATACGGCGATATTATTTCTGATTTATGCGCCGGGTTATGTGGAGGACTGGGTATAAGCCCGGGAGCAAATATCGGGGACGAGGTTGCCTTGTTTGAGCCAATTCATGGAGCTGCGCCTAAATATAAAGGACAGAATAAGGTTAATCCCACAGCGATGATACTATCCGGGGTTTTGATGTTAAGGCATATTGCCTACGAGGAGGCAGCTGATCGATTGGAAAAGGCAGTAGCAGAAGTAATCCTGGAGGGAAAGGCAGTTACCTACGACCTGAAAAAAGACCCCAGTGACCCCACTGCTGTTGGTACATCGCAGATGGCCGATGCTATTATCAAGAAATTGTGAGCTTGCAGTTCTAACTGTAAGACTGATCTCAGATGAATTCATTAAAGGATATCGGAGAGTTTGGGCTGATTGAAAGAATCCGGCATAAACTTCGCCCGGGAACTTCGGTAGTCAAAGGAATCGGGGATGACGCCGCTGTTATAAAGTTCAGCGGGGATAAATACCTTCTTTTGACCTGCGATATGCTGGTTGAAGATGTGCATTTTAGTCTTACTACAGCTACTCCTTATCAGATAGGCCATAAGGCCCTGGCCTCCAGCATCAGTGATATTGCCAGTATGGGAGGCCTGCCGAAAGAGGCCCTGATATCTTTAGGAATTTCGCCCGGCCGGAGTGTAGGATTTACCGACCAGCTGTTTAACGGCTTAAGGAAACTCGCTGCGGAATTTAAAATTAGCCTGGTAGGCGGAGACATAACGCGGTCTAAAAAATTGGTGATCAATATTTGTTTGACCGGTAGAGTAAAAAAGAAAAATCTCCTCCTGCGCAGCGGGGCCAGGTTTAATGATGCAATTTTAGTAACCGGCCGTTTGGGAGGAGCAGGGCGGGGCAAACACCTTAGGTTCAGGCCCCGGCTGAAAGAAGCCCGGTTTTTAGTAAATAAATTCAAAATAAACAGTATGATTGATATATCCGATGGATTGGTCCAGGACCTCGCCCAGATTACCAGAGAAAGCAATCTGGGGGCCTTAATCTATCAACGGGATATCCCTGTTTCAGCAAGGTCTTCGCTTAAATCTGCCCTGGAAGACGGAGAGGACTTTGAATTATTATTTACTATGTCTAAAAACGAGGCGAGACGGTTGTTAAAGAATTATCCCCGGATATATACTACTCCTGTTAAGATGATTGGACAGATAATCAAGCAGAAAGAGATTTTTTTAATCGATAAAAACGGCATCAGGAGGAAGCTGGGCTTAAAAGGATGGCGACATTTCTAAGCAGGAGTCCTGCCCAGACCAAGGCCCTGGCTAAAAAGATTGGCAAATTGCTGGGGAAGGGTGATATAGTCGGCCTGGTCGGCGAGCTGGGTGCGGGAAAAACGGTTTTTGTCCAGGGCCTGGCAGGAGGTTTGGGAGTAAGCTCTACTGAGTATGTCAGAAGTCCTTCGTTCGTTCTGCTTAATATTTATCAGGGAAGATTAGACCTTTATCATTTTGACCTATATAGATTGGATAACTTAACAGAATTGGAGAACATTGGCTATAAAGAATATTTTTATGGTCAGGGCGTTACTGCAATAGAATGGGCAGAAAAGATAGTTCCGGCCCTGCCGGCTGAATATTTAAGGATAGAATTATATCATCAGTCTCCAGAGGAAAGAATTGTCAAATTAATTCCTAAGGGGAAACGTTACAGAGAGCTGGTTAATAGAATTTAGATGCCGGAGATTTCAGCATTGAGGATGAGCCGGATAAGGTCTTTCAGCAATAGATTTGATTCACTGTATTTGACTTCGATCATCTGTCTTCTGCCTTTTGAGGTCTAAAGAAAGGAGAGCAGATTTGTTAGTCTTGGGAATAGATACCTCCACCTCTTATTTAAGCATTGCCGTTAGAGACGGGGATAGATTAATAGCTGAATCAGGTTATTATTCTCCCCGGGGATGTTCGGCAGGGCTTCTTCCCTTAATAGAAGGTGTCCTCAAATATATCAGCTTACCTTTAAAAAAGATTGACGGTCTGGCTGTTTCGCTTGGGCCGGGTTCTTTTACCGGTCTGAGGATCGGTGTCTCTACGATGAAAGGTTTGTCGTTTGCGCTTTCCCGGCCGATTGTCGGAATTCCTACCATGGATGTATTGGCCGAGAATCTTGTCCTGTCAAGCCGCTATCTTTGTCCTGTCATTGACGCCAAGCGGGGTCAGGTTTATAGTGCTATCTATAAGTCTGAGGGCCGGAGAATAAAGAAATTATCAGCCCCGATGATCCTTTCGCCAGCGGAATTATTAAAAGAGATTAAAACAAAAATCAGTAATAGCAAAAGAGACCAAGTCATTTTTTTAGGAGATGGATTAATTCAATATCAGAATTTGATTAAAACAAAGGCAAGAGGTCTGGCGGTATTTGCCCCGCCGGATGCCTGGTTTCCCAGGGCATCAGTCCTAACAGGCCTGGCCCTTAAGCGGTTTTTAAGAAACGATACAGACAATTCTGATGATATTGTTCCTCTTTATTTGAGGAGGTCAGAGGCAGAGGATAAATATGATGCACGCATGGGCAGAGGTAAATCTAAATCATATTCGAGATAACTATAATCTCATTCGCGATAAGATCGGCAAGGATGTTAAGATATTAGCAGTGGTTAAGGCCGAGGCCTATGGCCACGGAATGATGCCTGTTTCAAAACTGCTGGCTGAAAATAATGTTGATTACCTGGGCGTGGCCAGAGTGAAAGAGGCCATCCAGTTAAGAAAGGGGGGAATATCCTGCCCAATTTTGCTTTTCGGTCCCTTTTCCCCAACACAAATAGATACAGTTATCTCTTACCAGATAACCCCTACCGTATATACCCTGGAATTAGCCAATGCAATAAATAGAGGGGCCCGGCGCAGGAATATCACCCATAAGGTCCATTTAAAGATAGACACCGGTATGGGCAGGGTTGGTATCTGGCATGAGCAGGCGCTGGAATTGACCAGGGCTATTTTCAAACTGCCCAATATAGAATTGGAGGGGATTTACACCCATTTTCCCAGTGCCGATGAACAGGAAAAGGACTTTACCTATCAGCAGATAGATGATTTTAAACAATTGATAAATAGATTAGAAAAACAAGGGATTATTATTCCCTGCAAGCACGCTG
Source organism: Candidatus Omnitrophota bacterium (assembly GCA_030616145.1). GTDB lineage: Bacteria > Omnitrophota > JAUWXU01 > JAUWXU01 > JAUWXU01 > JAUWXU01. The sequence goes on from JAUWXU010000042.1 coordinate 5,597, forward strand.
CCAATAGTGCGGCTATTTTAGACATTGAAGAATCGTATTTTAATCTGGTAAGGCCGGGCCTGATGCTTTATGGAATTTATCCTTCAAGACATGTTTTGCGAGATCTGGTTTTGAAGCCCGCATTTTCATTAAAGACGACAGTGACATACCTCAAGAATATTTCGCCGGGCAGGTCAATAAGTTATGGAAGGGAATATGTTGCAAAGACCCCTACGGTCGTTGCTACTTTACCGTTGGGGTATGTCGATGGTTACAGCCACCTTCTGTCCAATAAGTCCAGCGTGTTGATTAAAGGCCGGCGTGCTCCAATAGCCGGCAGGATATGTATGGACCAGATGATGGTGGATGTGGGTAAAATTGAAGATGTAAAGGTCGGCGATGAAGTCGTGTTGATTGGTTCTCAAGGGACCCAGGAGATTAAGATTGAAGAGATTGCTGATGCCTGCGGGACCATATCTTATCAGGTGCTCTGCTGGATTAATCAGGAAGTGCCGCGGTTGTATTTACCCGGAGCTATTGACCGGTCTTCTGCTTCTGGGTTGGCTTGACATCTCTGGTTTAATGATGTAATATAAGCACAAGTCCTG
>JAUWXU010000023.1 GCA_030616145.1 Candidatus Omnitrophota bacterium
CCGCGCTTCTTCGTCAAACAATAACTGTTTTGCCATTTCTTCCTCCCCTTTCCTTGTTTGTGGAGCATTAGCACTCTTTACCTGAAAGTGCTAAAGTATATCATTGGACCAAAGAAATCAAGGGTCAAATATAGCCAAAAATGAACAATATAGCCTCTTTGCTCTTTTTTTCTTATCTATCCTCTTATTATCTTATATTATCACGACTCTTTATCCAGGAGATAATTCTGATAAATTAACCTTAGGCCCTGCAATGTAAGATCTAACCTGATTTTGTTTATATTTTTACAATAAGGTACGATATTCCTTGCCTGACCACCGGTAGCTATTACTCTAATATTACTACCATATTTCTTCTTTAAACGGCAGATTATGCCATCGCACAAGGCACTATATCCATAAATGATCCCGGAGGCCATACTCTGACTGGTTTCCTTTCCCACTAGCGAGTTGGGCCGGGACAGACTAATCCGGGGTAGCAAAGCGGCTCTTTCAGACAGGGCATCCAGGGAGATCTTAACTCCAGGAGCTATAATACCTCCCAGATAGGCGCCCTTGCTCGATATAACATCAAATGTAATCGCAGTGCCAAAATCAACGATAATTAAAGGTCCTCCGTAGAATTCATAACCTACCAGAGCATTGACTAAACGGTCAGAACCAACCTGTCCGGGGTTATGGTATAAATTTAATATCTTAATGGTTATATCCTGTCCTACGACTAAGGGTCTTATTCCCAAATAATGAATTAATTTCTTTTTTAATTCGGTTAATGTCTTTGGCGCTACCGACGATATGATTATTGCTGATAGCCGGGCTGATTTTAATATGCCTTTTCTAAATAGATTAACCGAAATTTGACCGGACCTCATCCACCATTGTCTGATTAGTTTCTCTTTTCTGAATAAACCGAATGTTATTGTGGTATTACCTATATCAATAGCTAATAGCATTCTTCTATCCCTTGATTTTACCATTTCAGCTCGTCTCATTTTGTAAAGTTAGTGTTTTTTTGAATTGGTGATATTCTTTGTCTAATTCTTTCAATATTGTCTTGATCAGGCGTTGACGATTGATGCTTTTGCCTAACTCTATTTTTAAAGAAGTGGCTCCGTTGACAAGGCTTTTAATTTCGGTATTGACATTTATCCCTATGCCAACGACAACGAATTCTATCTGTTCGGACTTAGTGCTCATCTGGGTTAAAATTCCGCATATTTTCTTACGCTTCAGCATGAGGTCATTAGGCCATTTGAATTGCGGCTGAAGCCCGGTGGTTATATTTATAGCCCGGCCTACTGCAATGGCAATATGGCGGGTAATCCTGGAGACATCAGCAGGTAAAACCCGGGGCCTTAAGATAATCGAAAGCAATATCGACTTACCTCTCGGAGAAAGCCACCTCTTGCCGGTGGTACCCATTCCCCGGGACTGATATTCGGCAATAAGTACTGTCCCTTCCGGTTTACCCTTTTGCGCCAAACGGCAGGCAAAAGCATTGGTAGAGGTTACGCTTTTATGATGATATATTTTCTTACCGATAATCATTGTTCTATCTTCTGCTTTATCTCGGCGATCTCATCCCGAAATCCGGCTGCCTTTTCAAACTGCAGGTTTCTGGCTGCCAGTGACATCTGATGCTCCAAATCGGCAATCAAAGACCTTATTTCATATTCGAATTCGGTTTCTTTAACAACTGATGTTATAAATTTTCTTGCTTCAACCTCTCTAACAATTTCTTCCCTGACTGCTTTCTTAATGCCTTTTGGTGTAATCTGGTGCCTCTGGTTATAATCAAGTTGAATCTTTCTCCTCCTCTTGGTTTCGGTCATTGCCCTTTTCATTGAACCGGTTACAGTATCGGCGTACATTATTACTCTGCCATTGATATTTCTGGCTGCCCGGCCGGCGGTCTGTATCAGAGAAACCTCACTTCTTAAAAAACCTTCTTTATCAGCGTCAAGGATAGCCACCAGAGAAACCTCGGGAAGATCCAGCCCTTCCCGCAATAAATTTATACCGACCAGGGCATCAAATTTACGCAATCTCAATTCTTTCAAAATCTTAACTCTATCAAGGGCCTTGACTTCTGAATGGAGATATTTAACCCTGACATTCATATCCTGCAGATATCTGGCCAGATCCTCGGCCAATCGTTTAGTCAAAGTGGTTACCAACACTCTCTCTTTTTTTATAGCTCTGGTCTTAATTTCCTTAATCAAATCGTCTATCTGTCCCTCGGTAGGTCTAAGCACTATCTCCGGATCAATCAAGCCGGTAGGCCGGACGAGTTGTTCGACTATCGGGTGGGTGGCGCTGGTAATTTCATATTTGGACGGCGTGGCTGAAACAAAAATAACCTGTTTTATCATCTGTTCAAATTCTCTAAAATTTAACGGTCGGTTATCCAAGGCGGAAGGAAGCCTGAATCCATGTTCAACCAAAGTTCTTTTCCTTGCCCTATCCCCTTCATACATTCCTCTAATTTGGGGAATGGTCTGATGGGATTCATCAATTATTGTCAAATAATCGTCTGGAAAATAATCAAGAAGGCAACAGGGTCTCGATCCCGGCCGGCGCCCGGAGAGATGACGTGAATAGTTTTCAATCCCATGACAATAACCAACCTCTTTTAACATCTCCATATCGTATCTTGTTCTCTGCTCAAGCCGCTGGCCCTCCAACAGCTTATTATTTTTTCGCAAATAAAAGAGTCGTTTTTCTAACTCTTGTTCTATCCCCCCTAGAGCCCGCTCTATCCGTTGAGTAGTAGTAACAAAATGTTTGGCCGGATAAATGGCTATTTTTTGTTCAGCCTTGAGAATCTTTCCGGTTAATGGATTAATCAGACTTATCTTTTCTATTTTATCTGCAAATAACTCTATGCGGTAGGCCTCTTCTTCGTAGGCCGGAAAGACCTCTATTGTATCTCCCCTTACTCTGAATCTGCCTCGCCTAAGCTCTAGGTCATTTCTCTCATATTGAATCTCTATCAGGCGCTTGAGTATTTCCTTGCGGGGTAGGTGCTGATTTTGTTCGATAAACAGCAACAATCCCTGATAATCCTCAGGAGAACCCAGGCCATATATACAGGAGACGCTGGCTACAATTATAACATCCTTCCTGGAAAGCAAAGCACTGGTGGCCTTTAATCTTAATCTGTCCAGGGAGTCATTGATTGAGGCGTCCTTTTCAATATAGGTATCAGTAACCGGGATATAGGCCTCTGGTTGATAGTAGTCGTAATAGCTGACAAAATAACCGACTGCATTGTTGGGAAAAAATTCCTTAAATTCGCTATAGAGCTGGGCAGCAAGGGTCTTATTGTGAGAAATGACCAGGGTTGGCCGATTGGTATTTTTAATAACATTGGCCATTACAAAGGTCTTACCGCTGCCGGTAACCCCCAGAAGGACCTGGCGTTTTTTACCTTGAGTAATCCCCTTTGATAGAGAATGAATGGCCTTGGGCTGGTCGCCGCAGGGCCGATAATCGCTAACCAGTTTAAACTTTGGCATATGCTTGTTTATTATACTTCCTTAAACAAAAATTGCCAAGTAAAAAAATGAGGGGTGTGCCAACAAAAGGATATGATAGTCTTCATAGATAGTGAACGGCCCCATTCCCTCATTTTGTTTTTGCAAAATATGCTGTTATAGTCTATAATACGTGGAATGATATATGACCCATTCCAACAAAAGGCAATTGATTATCTTGAAGACGGCTATTCGGTTATTGTCGCGGCACCGACCGGTGCTGGAAAGACTGTAATTGCTGAACATATAATCCGGGATTGTCTCGCCAAAGGCCAGGGCGTAATCTATACCGCACCGATAAAGGCCCTTTCCAATCAAAAATTCAGGGATTTTCAGAGGGAATATAAGGATGCTATCGGAATTCTGACCGGAGATGTCTCTATCAATGCTGAGGCACCAGTACTTATTATGACCACTGAAATATTTCGGAACAAGGTCCTTGAAAAAAGGGACGATATGAAACGGTATTCCTGGATAATCTTTGACGAAATTCATTATCTTGATGATTATCAGCGCGGCTCAGTCTGGGAAGAATCACTGATATTTCTCCCTGCGCATATGAAGATGCTCGGGCTTTCAGCGACTATTCCCAACATCAAACAATTGAGAGACTGGATAGAACGTGTTCATAAAGTTCCAATAAACATAGTAAGGGAAGAAAAACGGCCTGTACCTCTGCATTTCTTCTACCAATGCCGGGGAAAGATAGTTGAGGATATCGCTGAGATTAAAAAGGTGCCCCAACCCTTAAAAATAAACCGGCCGGAATCTCTGATCAAACATATCTGGAAAAATAACCGTTTGCCTTGCATCTATTTCGCCTTTGGGCGTCGCCGCTGCGAATATCTCGCTAGAGAAATGCGAAATTTTGACTTTCTGGGGCCCGATGAAAAATCCGAAATCAGAAAACATTTTAATAGCCTATGTGAAAAATTTAATCTCGCCGGCGAAAAAAGTGCTGAAATCCTTCGTCCGCTGGTCGAAAGAGGCATTGCCTATCATCACGCCGGGATGCTCCCTACTTTAAAAGAAGTGGTAGAGCGCCTTTTTACCAGCCGGCTGATAAAGGTTATATTCACGACAGAGACATTTGCCCTGGGAATAAATATGCCGGCCCGCACGGTTGCTTTTGACGAACTCAGAAAATTCTATGGCCGTTCCCATAAAAATCTGAAGACCCGGGACTTTTACCAGATGGCCGGCAGGTCTGGCCGGCGGGGAATAGATAAAGAGGGATTTGTCTATAGCAGAATAAATCCCCGATTCATTTCATTTGAGGAATTGAAAAGAATTGTCTATGGAGAACCGGAAAGGGTCTATAGCCAGTTCAATACCTCCTATGCAACAATACTTAATCTTTATCTGACCTACGGCGAGAAACTTTACGATATCTACCTTCTTTCTTTCCACTATTTTCAGCAAAAACCATTTATCCGGAAAAGGGCCCAGGATTTATTTAGGGCAAAAGTAAAAATTTTAAAGAAACTGGGTTATATCGGAGATGGGCTTAGCGAAAAAGGATTTTTTGCCAGCAAGATTTATGGTTATGAACTTTCTCTTGGCGAGCTCTATAAACAGGACATACTGGAACGCTTATCCGAAATTGAGTTAGGGATACTGTGCGCTGCCTTGGTATTTGAACCAAGGAAGGCGAGCAGAAAACCCCGCCTTTCACTGCATGTTAGAAAATTGAAACAAATAACCGACAGGGTTGTAAAAAAAATCCGTGGGATGGAAAACGGTTTTCAGATAAGACCGTTGAGCAAAGAATACTTTTTTCACCTGGCGCCGTGCATTGAGGCCTGGATGCGGAATGAGTCTTTTGATAAACTCTTTCGCTATAGCGACGCTGACGAAGGAGAAATAATCCGCTATTTCAGAATGACTATCCAGATATTACGAGAAATTACGGAAACACCGGTGGCACAAAAGGTTAAAGAAAAGGCCAAAAACGCAATAAGGCTGATAAACCGGGATATAATAGATGCGGAAAAGCAGTTGCGGCTTTGAATCTATTTCAATCTGCTGTTGGAAATATTTAAGCTGACATCGATGGACTGGACCGAATGGGTAAGAGAACCAATGGAAATCATATCTGGCCCAGCCTTGGCAATTTGACCTACATTTTTAAGAGAGACATTCCCAGAAACCTCAATTAATGGCCTCCTAGACCCTTGATTGAATTTAATCATCTTTCTAATATCCTTTAATTTCATATTATCAAGCATGATTATATCCGGCCCTACCTCTAATGCCTCTCTAAATTCTTTTAAGTTTTTGACCTCTATCTCAAGCTTCATATTTTTTGGCTTTTCATTTTTTATTTTTTTTATCAGGCAACTGATCCCTAATTTTCGGCCGGTAATCTTTAAATGATTATCTTTTATTAGTATCTGGTCATAAAGCCCCATCCGGTGATTAAAACCCCCTCCTGTCCGAACAGCATATTTTGCCAGATATCTCAAACCAGGGAGGGTCTTTCTGGTATCGACAATTTTAACTTTACCTGATCCCACCTTTTGGGCAAAGCACGAAGTTAGAGTCGAAATACCCGATAGATAACCCAAAAAATTTAACGCTGTCCTTTCCGCAACCAATATAGCCCTGGCCGGTCCTTTGAGCAACGCCACTTTTTTATTTGATCTAACCTTGGCGCCGTCAGCGACTAACGCGGTGAACCTTATTGAGCTGTCTACTTGGGCAAAGACCCATTTAACCACATCCATCCCGCAGATAACTGCTTTTTGTTTAACTCTAATCTCAGCCTTGACCTTTGCCCGGGAAGGAACAACAAGCCGGGTAGTTACATCGCCCTGTCCAATGTCCTCACTAAGTGCCTGGGTGATAAGGGGAATAACCTTTTTCTTATCCAGCATTATTTTAACTCCTCAAGATGATGGTTTAATATGTCTATCTTCTCTTTTAATTCTGCCTCTCTCTTCCTTGCTTGCTCTATTATCTCCTGCGGTGCTTTGGCTGTAAAGGATTTATTTTTTAACTTTTTCTGGCTTGTGGCAAGGTGGGAAGAGAGTTCCTCAACCTGTTTGGATAGCCGCTTTTTCTCCTTAACTATATCAATTATGCCTTCCAACAATACATAATTTTCAATATTACCGACCACCGCCGTTGTTACTCCTCGAGGTTTTTTTAAGCCCTTGCCAATGGTTATCTTGCCCAGGCGGCAGAGATTTTTGATATATTCCAGATTTTCGCTTAATAGTTTTTCATACCTAGACCCAGGAACTGAGATTTTTAGATCAAAGGTCTGCCGGGGAGAAACATTCCAGGTAGAACGGATATTTCTCAAGGCCGTGATTTCTCCAATAATAACATCCATATTTCCCTCGGCCTTTTCATCGAGCAGCTTTCCTTTGGACTCTGGCCAGGAAGTTATCATAATCGATGAATCCTGGTGAGGAAATCGCTGCCAGATTTCTTCAGTAATAAAAGGCATAAACGGGTGGAGAAGGCGCATTGAGGTTTCCAGGACAGAGCAGAGAACAGCCCGGGCAACCTCTTTTGACTGACCAGTCGTGGTTGGCGTATCTATTGCAGTAATAAGCGGTTTCACCAATTCTATATACCAATCACAAAACTGATGCCAGAAAAACTCATAAATGGTATTTGCTGCCTCATTAAGCTTATAACCCTCCAGATAATCATCTACCGTCTTGATTGTCTTAGTAAGCCTGGATAATATCCAGCGGTCTGCTAGACTAAGATTTTTCTTAATCAGTAATTTGGCATCTGGGGCCTGGGGTTTGGGGTCTAAAGTATTTATATTCATCAAAATAAATCTGGAGGCATTCCAGATTTTATTGGCGAAATTACGGCCAACATTGAATTTTCCTTCTGATAAAAATACATCCTGGCCAGTGGCAGTAATTAAAATGATCGAGAATCGCAGGGCATCTGTACCAAAAACTTTGATTATATCCAGCGGGTCTATGACATTACCGAGGGATTTGCTCATCTTGGTGCCGGTTTCATCTCTGACAATGCCATGTATGTATACGTCCCTAAAGGGGATATTGCCGGTAAATTCCAGGCCGGCCATAATCATCCGCGCTACCCAGAAAAATATAATTTCATAAGCGGTGACCAGAGTAGAAGTCGGGTAAAAGTATTTTAGCTCATCAGTGCCTTCCGGCCATCCTAAGGTCGAAAAGGGCCAAAGCCAGGAAGAAAACCAGGTGTCCAGGACATCCGCATCCTGTTTTAAATCTTTAGAGCCACAATTGGGACATTTTTCAGGTCGGGAAGCCGAAACTACAATACCTGCTTGCTTATCGCTGATTTCCAGGGGCAGTTCTATTTCTTTAGCCAGGTGTTTGCTCAAATACTTTCGGTAGCAGTCCTGGCAGAACCAGGCGGGAATTCTGTGTCCCCACCAGATCTGTCGGGAGATGCACCAGTCCCTGATATTATTCATCCAGTCCAGATAGACCTTGGTCCAACGGCCGGGATAAAATTTGACCTTGCCCTGCTTAACCACCTTAATAGCTGGTTTAGCCAGAGGTTTCATCTTTACAAACCATTGTTCGGAAAAATATGGTTCGATCATTGTGTGACAGCGATAGCAATGTCCTACAGAATGTTGGTGGACATCAACCTTTTCTAACAGGCCTCTCTCTTTAAGATCGGCCAATAGGGCCTCCCGACATTCTAGCCGGTCCATTCCCTGATAATTACCGGCCTGAGAATTCATTGTCCCATCGGGGTTGATCACCATTATTCCCTTGAGATGATGGGTTACGGCCAGCGCATAGTCATTGGGGTCGTGACAGGGTGTTACCTTAACCGCACCTGTGCCGAATTCCGAATCAACCGCACAATCTGCAATAATCTCCAAGGTCCTATTAACAATTGGCAGGTTTAATTTTTTGCCGACCAGGTGACTGTATCTATTATCTCCGGGATTAACCGCCACAGCCGTATCTCCAAGCATGGTTTCCGGGCGCGTAGTAGCCACGGTTATGCCCTGCTGGGGATCATCCTTAAAGGGGTATTTTATATAGTAAAGGTTTCCCGGAATATCCTGGTACTGGACTTCTTCGTCAGAAAGGGCGGTCTGGCACCTGGGACACCAGTTTACTATAAAACTGCCCCGGTAGATCAGACCCTTTTTGTACAGCCGGATAAAGACATCCTGCACGGCCCGGGAAAGTTTATTATCCAGGGTAAAACTTTCTCTTGACCAATCGCAAGA
>JAUWXU010000044.1 GCA_030616145.1 Candidatus Omnitrophota bacterium
CTTTATCATCATGAAAATTACGACGGAACCGGTTATCCCTATGGAAAAAAAGGAAGTGATATAAGTATTCTAGCCAGAATAATCCGGGTAGCTGATTCTTTTGACGCGATGACCAACAGCCGGCCGTACAGAAAGGCATTGACTTATCACGAGGCATTTTCTGAACTTAAAAAAGGCAGGTGTACACAATTTGATCCTCAAGTATTAGATGCATTTTCAGAGGCATATAAGGAAGGTTTGTTTAAAACGATATTTTTTCCTCAACTGCAGGATAAAGAAGAGCAGGATAAAGGTCACACCTGAACCTGCTTGCCCTGAACAAGCGAGGCGTGTAGCGACGAGCGCGTCGAAAGGTCAAATGGTCAAAAAGAGTGAAAAATACTTGACAAGTATTTTGCTATATGATATCTTTAAAATTGAAGATATGACAAAAGGTTTTGAAAATAAAAAGGGGGGAGCATGAAGAAATATGTAGTGGTTTTTTTGGGTTTGGTTTTGTTTTTTGGAACGAGCGGCCTGGCGCTTGCGCAGGAGGGAGGCGAGTTTTTTTATAGTGACCAAGAAATAGCCGGTAGATGCAATGTAGCAGTGAGAGGAGGGGCAGTTCTTCCCTATAAGCCAAAGGCTGATTATGTTTACGGATATCTTACCGGGGGACAAACGCTATCGCTTGAAAGAAAAAACGGCTGGTTTGCAGGAGGGGAATTGACCTATGACTTGGGCGATTATCTTGCCGTTGGAGTAGAAGGCTATTATCAAGAGTACAAGGTCGATATTACCGCAGCCTTTCACGGGATGCCTACTGGTAGCAATTTGGGAACAGCAAGAAATGGTATGGCTTTTGCCAAGTTCATACTGAAGTACGCCTTTGATATGGAAGATTTTGTTTTTGTTCCTTATATAGCCGGTGCGCCGGGTGGGATATTCCCCTGCTTTAAAGACAGTCCTGTAGCTGGCACGAATAATGTGAGTGTTAAACCCAGGAGTGGATTTGCCGCAAAATATAGCGGTGGGTTTGACCTTTATATAACGGATAATATCGCCATAAACGCTGAAGGGGCATTTTTGATGGCAGATATCAAAACAGCTGTCACTATAACAGCCGGTACTGCAAAGAATGATATTAAGAATGATGCCTGGATGGTTGGCGGCGGTTTGAAGTGTAAATTTTAACAAATAACCCTGAAGACACATCTTACCTAACCCATTGCTCTTTAATCGTTGGTATTATTTATCAATGGGTTAGGTATTTTTTTGACCACAGTCAGTAGTTTTTCCGATTATCCTATTTGACAAATTCGGCCTTTTGTAATAAGATTAAATCATTAAACAGTTCAGGCATTCTTTTGAACAATCAGGAGATATAATGGATAAATTAAGGGTTATAAAGAATGAGGCAAACAGATTATTAAAGGCCAATATCTTTAGGCAGGGGTTATCAATTGTCGATATTTCACACTTAGAGCAGGGGCAGATAGAACATCTGGCGGGTCGCTATATTGATAAGATCTTAATCAAACTTTTCAAACAGAACAAAATTTCTATAGAGAAAAATGAATTAGATATACTGAAAAAAGAGATTATTGCTGAACTTGCCGGCTTTGGCGTAATAGATAGATTGCTAAGAGACCCTACGGTGAGTGATATTTTGATTAATGGCCCCAATCAAATATATATAGAAAGAATGGGAAGGATGGAAAAGGTTAATGTAAGATTTGATAATGTAGAAGAACTTTCAGCTGTTATTGAAAGAATGATGATGAAGAGCGGCAAGAGACTGAATGCGTCTTCCCCGTTTATTGATTTCAGGGCCGAAGACGGTGCCAGGGTAACTGCGGTTATACCGCCAATTTCTGCCTCAATGCCCTTTTTTTGCATCAGAAAGGTGCTCAAAGATGTTCTGAGCATTGAAGATTTAAAGAAGTTTGGAACGCTGGATCAGAAGCTCCTGGATTTTCTTAAATATTGTGTAATGGCCCGCCTCAATATTTTAGTATCAGGCTCAACAGGCGCGGGAAAGACTACCCTGGTAAACCTGCTGGTGAGAGAGTTTATTCCCCAGGACGAGCGGATTGTAATAATTGAGGATACCCAGGAACTGGTTATTGAGGACTCTCGACATGCAGTAAGGCTTTTGACCAGATCCCCCAGTATCGAACGAAAAGGAGAGGTTACATTGCGGGATTTGGTAAGGCTGTCGTTACACCTGAGGCCTGATAGAATTATCGTTGGTGAAGTAAGAGGAGAAGAGGCCTTTCACTTTTTACACGTCATCAATACCGGGCACGAAGGCTCTATGTGCACTATCCATGCAACTGATAGCGAAGACACGTTAAATCGTTTGGAAATGCTTAGTCTAATGGGCCAGGCAAACGTTGATTATAAGGTTATTCGCAGATTTTTGGACTTGGGAATAGACCTGATTGTTAATATGCAAAGATTTCCCTCAGGCCAGAGGATAATTTCCCAGGTATCTGAATTTAATTACCAAAAAGACCGCTGTATTATAAATGATATATTTTCTTTACAGAGAAAGATTACGGCTGATAAAGAGATTCATGAGGTCAAATTAACCGGATATGTCCCTTCTTTTTGGGACAGGCTTAAAATTAGAACTGATATCCCGGATGATTTTTTTGATATAGCCGAGTAGAAATAAAATGAAAAGGCTACTTTTACTATCATTATATGCGCTGGTTATGACTATTTTTGCAAGTTTTAGCCAGGATGTAGCCCTGGCCAGAGAAGAGATATTTTTTCTGGAAGATTTTGAATCGGCTGGAGACAGTTTCTCTATGGACTGTCAACAGGGAATTTGGCAGGAGGGGAGTATTTTGGGTTCTGCGTCAAATTATCAGGCATGGCGGGTTCCTGAGACAAGATCTTTAAAAAAGACAATTGTTTTACGCTTGGCCTGCCCTATCCGTTCGGCGGATTTCAAGACCGGCGGTTATTTTTTTAAATTTGAAAAAACCGATTTAAGCAAATTTAATAATCTTAACTTTTATGTAAAAGGTGACCGTTGGGATGGCTTTCCTGATGATTTTGAAATTCAGTTGTGGGCAGAGGGACATCTGGCGAGCCGGAGAATAGCCGGTATTACTGCTTCCTGGCAGAAGATTACTGTGCCCCTGGCCAGTTTTGAGCAAGTATTGGGTAGCTCTAAAGAGATAGATAGTCTAAGAATTGTTTTTGATGCTTCTTCTCCGGATAGTAAAGAGGGAATTATTTATATAGATGATATATTTTTCAGCACTGACCTTTCCGATCAGCAATTGGTCAATGATTATATAAACAGAGGCAACAGCTATTGCGACCTGAACGAATATGGGGCAGGGATAGAGGAATATAAGCAGGCCCTTAAATTGGATCCCAATAATGTTTATGCGCGCACAAATCTGGGATTGACTTACCTGAAACAGCAAAAATATTGTAAAGCCGTAGATGAACTTGAAAAGGTGATAGAGATCGATCCTGCTTACGCCTTTGCCCACTTAAGTCTGGCAATAATCTACGAAGATTATTTCTTTGAAAACAAAAAGGCCGCGGAACATTACAATAAGTTTTTGGAGATAGATAAGAGCCTGGATGCTGAAACACGGGAAAGGCTTATACAGTGGGTAAAAGGAATTAAACAGGAGGATAATAGCATAAATCTTGAAAATTATAATAATCTCTGGGAAGATTATACCAGGATCTGGGAAGGATATGATTATCAAAACAAAGCAATAGAATAATACCCAGACAAAGAATTTAACCGATGCCTAAACAGAAAACCAAAAGAATCACAAGAAGACAGAAGAGTATATCAAGGTTATTGAGGGAACGACGAAAAAAATCTCAATTCTGTAAAGACCGCAGACCACAGACCAAATCCTTAAATCTTGAATCTTAACCTGCCAATCCGCTAACCGGCCAACAGGCTAATCGGCTAACCAATAAGATTGACATAAATCCTGAAATGTGGTAAGTTAAATACTTAATTGGGCAAGATAATCGGGCCTGTAGCTCAGTTGGTTAGAGCATCGGTCTCATAAACCGAGGGTCGTAGGTTCAAATCCTACCGGGCCCACCAGAACCACAAAACCACAGAAAGCAGCCTGAGAATTCAAAGCTCCCAAACATATAAAATGGATTTCTTAATATTCTGTGATTCTGTGAACCACGCTATTAACAACGCATTTTGTGGTTTTGTGGTTCTGGCAGGTCAAGGTGGCCGCTCATCAATTCTTATTGATGAGAGGAAAGTCCGAGCTCCACAGGGCAGGGTGCTGGATAACGCCCAGCCCCGGCAGAGAAGTTATTTTTTGCCTCTTTCGGGGAGGAAAGTGCCACAGAGAATAGACAGCCCGCTATAATTTATGGCGGGCAATGGTGAAACGGTGGTGTAAGAGACCACCGCTGTAATGGTGACATTACAGGCATGGCAAACCCCACCTGGAGCAAGACCGAATAGGAGACAAATAAAGTGGCCCGCTTTTGTCTCGGGTTGGTTGCTTGAGGCTGCGGGTAATCGCAGTCCTAGATAAATGGTCACCAGCCGCCAAACATTTGGCGGTAACTGAACTCGGCTTATCGACCTGTCAGAACCACAGATTTTTTATAAACAATCTGCGTAATCTGTCCTGGGCGCATGGCTTAGCCGGTTAGAGCGCTGCGTTCACATCGCAGAGGTCGAAGGTTCGAATCCTTCTGCGCCCACTAATAAAATTATAGCTAAGAGATATTATGGATCTGGCCAAGAATATCGAACTCCTAATAAAGGTTCAGGCATTAGATACTCGGACCTATGAATTAAATCGCCTGAAGGGTGAAAAACCAAGAGCGTTGGAGGAATTCAGACAGGCGGTTCAGTTAGAAAAAGATAGCCTGGCCAGGGCCAAGGAAGACTTAAAGGCCATTCAACTCAAAAAGAAAGACAAAGAGCTCGAATTACAGAAAAAAGAAGAAGAGGTCAAGAAATTTCAAACCCAATTGTATCAGATTAAATCTAATAAGGAATACAAGGCCCTGGTTGGTCAGATTGAGGGCCTGAAGGCGGATGATTCGGTTCTGGAAGAAGAGATTATTGTGTTTTTTGATGAGATTGATAAAGCAAATAAAGAGATTTCCGAGGCGGAAGATAGTTTAAAAAAGGAAGAAGCCAAACTTAAGGAAGCAGAGGAGACGCTAAAAAAAGAGATATCTCAGATTAATAGCGAACTGGACAAATTGCGCGGGGAAAAAGAAAAGATAATTGCGAATATTGATAAAATCATTTTGGGAAAGTATGAACATATTTTGAAAAATAAAAACGGCCTGGCCATGGCGCAATTAGTAAATGATGTGTGTCAAGGTTGTAATATGAATGTCCCGCCGCAGGTAATTAATGAAATAAAAATGAAGAAGGAATTAATAATCTGTGAGAGTTGTTCAAGGATTTTATATATCATGGAATAAATAAACTGCTAAGTCGCAAAGGGCGCAAAAGAGTGTTTTGCGAACTTTACGGAAATTTTGTGTTCTTCGCGAATAGGATAAAGAAATTATGAAAAAGTTAACAGTTTATATCGACGGTGCCTCGCAGGGTAATCCTGGACCGTCAGGGATCGGTGTGATTATATATAATGAAAAAAAAGAAGTTGTTGGAAAGGTCCAGAAACACATCGGCGAGGCCACAAACAACATAGCCGAATACAGGGCCTTAATTTACGGTCTCAGGGAAGCCCTTATCTTGAAGCCCTCCCGGATAACCGTCTATACCGATTCAGAATTAATAGTCAACCAAATGAACAATAGGTATAAGGTCAAAAACACAAAACTGCAGCCATTTTACCAGGAGGCCACCCATCTGTTAAGCAGTTTTGACCAGGCAGACATAGTGCATATTTCTCGTTCAGATAATCGAGGTGCCGA
>JAUWXU010000003.1 GCA_030616145.1 Candidatus Omnitrophota bacterium
AGTTTTACTACCAAGGCCCGGGCAATTACCCAGATCGAACCCAGGCTTATCCCCATTAACGCGCCAATTAGCCAGTGAAACGGCGGATTTAAAAATGCTCCGCCTAAAATACAGATTCCCCAGAGAAAAAAGACCCCCGCCAAAGACCATTTATATCCCAGGATGTCGCTTATAAAACCGGAAAAGATGCTGCCCCCGATGGCAAAAAGGGTAGAAAAGGCAATAATATTTATAATCTCCGTCTCATTCAGACCAAAGACCCTGCTGATATAGACAGACATAAACATAATAACGGTACTAACCGCGCATAAAGCAAAAAACATCGCCTTTAACACATTCTGGAGTTCCCTGAATTTATAACTGTCAAAGAGGGTTGTCTTCAGCCGGCCGAATATCTGCAATATATTTTTTCTCCTTAAAAAATAGGTCATTTTGACTCTTTCTTCCGGCGGGACATATTCATCCTTTATAAAAATCATAGCCGGTAAAGAAAAGATTAAAAACAAAATACCGCTGAGAACAAAAACCGGCTGATAGCCCACCTTCAGCACCAATGGTCTGCTGAGATATAAGGCCAGAATTGCTCCGATGTAAGCAAACATCCTTCCCAGGCCTGAGACAAAACCTATCTTCTTTTTGGGGGCAACCTTTACCATCAGGGAGTTATAGAAGACAATCGCTTCCTGGCAGCCAAAATTTGCTATGGCAAAAAATATCAACACCAGAAAGATATTGTTACATAGACCAATGGCAATCGTAAATACTACAGAAAGCAAGGTAAAATAGACCAGGAATGCCTTGGGCTTTCCTTTTACATCGGAAATCGCCCCCAGAATAGGCGCACAGGCAGCAATTAAAAACATTGAAATGCCTATCGCTATGCTGTAAGAAATATCAGGAAACTTTTTTTCCAATAGCAACCAGCGGGGAAAATACAAAAATACTACATTTAAAGCAAAAAACTGATTTGCTAAGTCATATAGCGCCCAGCAAAAAATCAAAAACCACTGCTTAATGTTTTTTTTATTATTAAATACAGTTGCTTTGGTTGGAATTTTTTTCTTTACCATTGATAATCTACCGCCGCATCAAGTTCTCCCTCTCTACAATCCCCTTTTTCTTCATACCTACTTATTATACAGCATACACAAGTAATACCCCAATTAGGAAAGCTAACAATCCCATAAGGCGCATAGTCAAAGCCGGTTTTTTGCCCCAGCAGCTGAGAATAGATTTTACCTTTTCCAGTCCGAGTGCAAAAATAAGGACACCGCCAATGATAAACAAAATTCCAAAAACAACTATAATCGCTGGCTTTTCGCACCGCAGGGCCGTTGTCAACAGGATAATGCCAATCAAAAGCCGCAAAATACCTGCTAGATAAAGCCGTTTCCCCTTCCCGAAGAAAGCTATAACCTGCTTGAACATGCTGGGGTTTAACATAAAACCAAGCCCCATAGCCGCAATAAGTATTCCGATAAAACTGGTCACGAAAAGCATAATTTAACCTCCTTTAATGAGCACGTGACTTATGGAGCGAACACCTGCCTACCGGTAGGCAGGAAGTGAGCGAACATAAATCGCTGTGCGAAGTTAATCCCGTTCGAAATAACCCGATTACGCTCTAGGGATTTTCTTTTGAATCAATTTGTCCTTTGATTTCTCTCCTCTGACAATCTTAAGATCCGAGTTCCGACAGTTAAAATATTCTGCCAGGATTTTTAAAAGCAGTCTATTCGCCTTCCCTTCAACCGGCGGAGCGGTTAGATAAACCTTTAATCTCTGCGCCTCTTGTTTAACTTTATTCTTGCGGGCATTGGAAATAACCCTTACCTGGACAAAATCAGACATTTTATATTAAAAGTGATTGCACTGATTTAACTACTGATTACACAGATTGATTGGCTAGCCGGTTTGCCGGTTAACCATTTCATGGAATGTCTGTTAACAGCTGTTCGCCTCCCGGAATAAGCTGGAGGGCTTTGGTGGCAAGCTGTAATCCATAGGCAGGATACTTCATTGCAAAGGCTTTTATCGTCTCGGTGTATCGGATCGTCCCCGGAGACATCCGTAATTGGCTTTGATGATTTAGCTTCTGCTCCCGGGCAAAGGCCTCAAGTTCTGCTTCACTCATCGACATATACTCATCTACCAAAGGTGTTAGCTGTTTCATAGCCTTCTCTGTCAATATCCGAATCTGCTTAATGGTTGCCTCGTTTTTCTGATAATAATCTTCTACTTCCCTCAGGCACTTATCAGGATTATCCATATTGGCTTCAATGATATCTGCCAGGCCAGCGTAAAAGTTATCAGTAATTTTAGCTAGATCCTGAACCTGAGAGTAAACCAGGTTGTCCAACAGTAATATTATCAGAAATGTCAATAAAAAAGACTTGACTATTTTCTTCATAGATTCTCCAATCAATCACGACGTCTTCTTGCTAATAATATAATATCGCGTAACTCATCAATATTTTTAGCACGCAACCAGTCCTTGTCAAAATCGGTATGCTGGGTAACCTGGGCAATCGCCGACAGTGCCCGCAGGTGAAAATCTCTCTCGTCGCGCGAACCAACCAATATAAACGCTGCATAAACAGGAGGCAAGGTCTTTGTAAAATCAATCCCGGCCTCGCATCTTGCTATCAGCAACTCAAATTTGTGTTTACCTTCAATAGTTATGTGAGGAATCGCCAGTCCCGGCCGTATCTCTGTCGTCGTCTCCTTTTCACGGCTGATGAAAGACTCAAATAACTGTTTCTCGCCAATCCCTAATCGTCCGGCAAGTTTTGCTGCAACAATCTTAAAAAATTCTCTATAGGTAAGCGAGGTGCCAATATTCATTATTTCGCATTTCTCCACCAATCTATCAAATCTATCCTCAATTATGTTATCGCGTTCCTTCAGAATCTCGCGCAGCTCAGTCCCCAATGAATCACCGGCTATCTCTTTAGCGGTAACCCGTTCAACAATATGTATCAGGGCGGACTTGCGGATGTTTTTGTCGCGGACATAAACCCTATACCAGAGAATGCTTAACAGGATAAATCCGGCCGTACTCAAAAGCGCGACGCTACCCATCTGATATAAGAAAAAGCCGTAAGCAATAAGTCCGGCTATCTGCAGCCAGGGATATAACGGCGAGATAAATGCCGGTTTGTAATTTAATATCTTTGACTCACGCATAATGATACAGGCCAGGAGCATAAAGATAAACAGAAGAATCATCATGGTGGAAGCAACCTTTACAAGGTTTTCAAGGTTCAAGAAGAGAATAGCCGCTATCATAAAGACGCCGGTAAATAGGATAGACGCATGGGGAGTCTTGAACCGTCTGTTTACCCTGGTAAAGAATTCCGGCAGGAGTTGGTCGCGACTCATTGCCATTGGAAAGCGCGAGGCAGACAGTATACCAGCATTGGCAGTGGAAACAAAGGCGATTATTCCCGCCAGAGCCAGCATTATGCTGCCGACTGTACCGAATAACTTACCCGCTCCGGTCGACAGGGGGGTAAGAGAATGAATAAATTCACTCTGGTCGAGCAGACCCACGGTTACAAAGACAGTCAATCCATAAATAATCAGCACCACACAAAATGCCAGGATCATTCCGTAAGGAATATTCTTCGCCGGTTCCCTGACCTCCTCGGCAACGCTGGCAATCTTTGTCAGCCCGCCGAATGATATAAAAACCATGGCACAAGCCATAAATAGCGATCGGCTGCCCGAAGGCATAAACGGTGTGTAACGCTGCATATCAACCGACATCAATCCCCGTAGGATATAGAGCAATAATAAAGAAATAAGTACAATTACCAAAAAAACCTGAACCTTACTAGTGAGACGAACGCTCATCAAGTTAAGAACCGTAAAAAATATACAGAAACCCACGGCAATGAGTTTAATCTGCCATTCACTGATACTCGGATTGAGCAGGGTGGCAAATATGCCAATGCCGACCAGAGCAAAGGCACTTTTAAAACTCAGGGAAAACCAGCTGGCCAATCCGCCGATTGTGCCGGCGGCCGAACCCATGCTGCGCTCGATAAAAAAATAACTACCCCCGGCCCGGGGCATCGCTGTAGCCAATTCGGCCTTGGCAAACAGGGCGGGCAAGATCGATATGCCAGCCAGGATATAGGCCAGGATAATCGCCGGACCAACCTTGACATAGATTAAAACCGGCAAAACAAATATGCCTGAGCTGATCATTGCCCCGGCACAAATACAGAATACATCTACACCGCTTAATTGACGGATTAAGTTTTTATCTTGCGGTTCACGCATAATATTTCATTATCTTTATTTTAGAGGCATCCAGCTTGCATATGTAATTTCTTTTATACTCTAAGTCTTCGGGACAGGCCCTTACTTCTTCAAAACCAGCCTTTTCCAAAAAACTTGGTCGGTGGGTAACGCCATAGATAGGTTTGTTACAATCCAACTGCCTTGCCTGCTCAATAAGAAAATTCAACATCCTCAGGCCCAGGCCTTTTCCCCGATGATAATAATCTACTCCTAAAGAGGCAAGCTCAAAATACCGGCCGTGGTCAACTACCCTGCCAAATGCCACTGTCTTACCGGAATTTTTCAAAACGAAAAACTGCTGCCAGTCTATATTGGTAGCATCCAGAATATATTTTTTCAACTTCTCTTCTATGTAAGGTCTATCCTTTTTTTCTACCCGGCATACTGCTATCCTAGATTCAGGCATTGTTTATTCTCCCAGATGCCGAATGAGACCATACTGCCTTGGCACTACCAGATCTGCCTTTCTAAGGTTCTGGTCGCCGGCCAAGCAATAATCAACATCCATGATTTCAATAAATTCCGCTGTATACTCCTTCAGCACCCCCGAATATTCAAATTTCTTATCAGTTTTAATCAACTCAAGCACAACCTTTTTACCGATATGCCGTTCTAATAAAGGCTCGTAAGAAGCCCCCAAAGAACCCATTACCTGCTGTTTCAACTGTGAAACATATTTATCCTGTGAGGTCAGTACCCCTCCGGCTAAGGGGGTATTCTTGACCTGGCCGATCACCATATTCACTATATCCATCAATGAATCCTTTACCGTCTTGAAGAAATTTTGGATTTTTCTATTAAACCGCCTCAATGCACCGGGATGATAAGTCCTTTTCAATTGCTTTTCTCTCTGTCTTTTTCTATCCTCAGCCAACTGATTGTGAAAACGGACTAAGGCCTGTATATCAGGATATTCCTGTTTATAGAAAATGTAGCTTGTTTCATCATGGCCCTTTTTATCTTTATACCTTTCTAAATAAACCAGCTCCAAGCCGGTATGCTCTACGGACAATTTACCCCAGATAGCCTTGCCAGTCTTTTCTTCCAGAGTTATCATATCCCCTGAAAAATCCATCAGACATTTATCCCTGCTTCTTCCTTTAATAAAGGCGGTAATAACCGTAAATACAATAATAGAAACTATAGTAATGGCAAATGTGTCAGGCATATCTTTTACTCCGTAGCAGCCTTATTCAAATATAAGGTCTGGGTGGGATAAGCGAATTCAATGCCCCGGGCCTCGAATTCTTTTTTTATGGCAAAATTGATTTCTTGCTGGATGTCCATATATTTATTATAGTCCCTGCTCATAACATAATAGACGACCTCAAAGATCAAACTAAAATCACCGTAGGAAAAAAAATGGGCGCGGTCAAAGACAGCGTCTTTAACGTTTTTTATAATGCCTTCAATCGATCCGGGTATGGTTTTTAACTGCTCAAGAGAAGTCTGATAGACAACCCCCAGTCTGAAAACAACCCTTCTTTTTCCCATTCTCTTATAATTGCGGACCCGGGAATTCGTAAGGTCTTTATTGGCAAAGACCAGTTGTTCTCCGCTAAGACTGCGCACACGGGTAGTCTTAATCCCGATATGCTCAATGGTCCCTAAATAGTCTCCGATTATGATAAAGTCCCCGATTTCAAACGGCCGGTCAAACAATATAGCAAAGTAGCTGAATAGGTCTCCCAGGATCGCCTGGGCGGCCAGGGCTACGGCTACACCGCCGATACCTAAACCGGCAATAACGGTTGATACCTTAATTCCCAGGTTATCCAGAAAAAAGACAACAGCCACCCCCCACACAACTACCCTTACTATTTTTAAGAGTCCATCCAGACTGCGCTTTAAGGATACACCCTTGTCGCTCTTTGACCAGTAGGTATCAAATCCGTAAGCTATAAGAGCAGTGGTTAGCCGCGCTGCCGATAAGGCCAGGACAGCCACCCCGATAATATTAATGATTTTTGCCAGCAGAGGCTGCAGAATCAAAGTATTTACGCTGAGATAAAAGATGCCGAAATAAGCCAGGGGAAGAACTATTCTTTCAACAATTCTAACAACAAAGTCATCCACCGTGGTAGCGGTCTTTTCCGCCAATTTCTTCAGGCGACGTAGAAGAAAATGCTGGAATATCTTAATAGCAATAATGCCTGTTAAAAATAAAACAATAACTGTGATATAATCCATAATGCGATTCTCCAGAATTGTTATTTCTATAATTTCTTCAATCATTTCTGACCTCCTACATCTGTCTACCGGTCAATCAAGGAGTTAACCGGTAAACAGATTATATCTGCGTAATTAGTTAGCAAGATTTTTTAGGTTACCTAACAAAACTTTATCATTTTCTCTGAAAGGCCAGCGAGATTAAGTTCTGAATGAGTTTATTGTAAGAGATCCCAGCCTTTTCGGCTGAGGCCCCTACCTCGTCGTACCGCGCCAAACAGGGATTGGCATTTGCCTCGATAATATAGACCTCTGAATCAGGGCTAATCCTCAGGTCAAATCGGACATAGGATTGCATATTCAAAGCGCGGTAGGCCCTTTTGCAGGTATTTTCAATCTTTTTATTAAGTTCCTCGGGCAATCCCCGGGCAAAAGAATTACGGATACCCCATTTCCTGCGGTAATTAGAATCCCACTTTGCCCGGTAGGTTGCCAGCCGGTGCTTCCCATTAGGAATCTTTGCAAATTTCATCTCTCTGGTCGGCAGGACCCTAATCTTTTTATTGCCAATAACACTGACATAAAGTTCTCTCCCTTCTATATATTCCTCAATGATGGCATCCATATTCATCTTCTGGTGAATAAATTTTATCCTCTTGGCCAATAAACCCCAATCATCTACGACCGAGGCACGGGATATTCCGCGAGAGGCCTCCTCGCATAATGGTTTTGCAATAACAGGAAGCCTAAAATAATTCAGCGGTATTGATCTGCGGTAACTGCGATAAAAGACACCGAATCCGGGAACTTTTATTTGATAAAAATTCAGCATTTCTTTAGTTAACGCCTTATTATTGCAGATAAGAATAGCAGTAGGGCTGGCGCCGGTATAAGGAATTCCCAGCATCTCTATCAGCCAGGCCATATTCTTTTCGAGGTAGACTTTGTCTCTAAATACCTCGGTAAGATTAAATATGAGGTCTGGCCTGTTCTCTTTTATCTCTTCGAGCAAGATACCAACGTCATCGTAAATCCCCAGTAAAGTTACCTTGTGACCATTTTGCTTAAGTGCCCGGTAGATATCTCTTTCGGTCTCCCAGTCCAATTCTTTAAATTCTTTACTAAAATCATACCCCCGGGGTGTAAAATAAGGCGTATCACACACCAAAAGGACATCCAAGTGCTTTTTCATCTATTTCTTCCTCAAAAAAGACCCCAGACCACAGACTAGACAATAAAAATAAATTTTTAAATCTTGAATCTTAACCCGCGAACCGGCTAACCATCAACCAATCTATGTAATCATAACTCTAAAGCCTGCTTCACTACCGGACTTTTAGAGATATCACCAGGGGATGCAATGTCCGCCTCTGCTGTGTTCGGCACAATGTCCAGACCGTCACCAAGCCAAAAGGCTTCATAACACAATTCTGAACAAAAATAATCTCTCTGTTGTCCATCTCTAACCAAATGGTCTTATAACCAGCACGGGTTGGAAAATAAAATCCTGCTATTCTTATTCTGGTTTACTTGCGAGGACCTCTCTGTGGAGAACCCTGTAGTCGACCGTGGGGTTTTTCGGTCTGAAAATATTTAGCCTTGCACCCATATTTGTAACTCAATAGACCAATCCTTAAACTAGCTAACACTAGGCCGCCTACAATTAGCAACAATACTATTTGAAAAAATAATTTCCAGCTCATCTCTTCACCTCCTCTCTTCTTATTACTTTTCCGATTGTATCCCAAAAAATGAATAACCTCAAGTTTTATTTAAAGATGCGATCTGGATAATCAAACGTTATTTTACATAATTTTTGATAGCCCGATAAACTCTTTCAGCCATTATCTTGTAACCATTCTCGTTGGGATGAATATAATCATATCTCAAAGATGGTTTATTAAGTATTTCTTTCAAAAGATTGGGAATAAAAATTGAGCCTGAATCTCTGGCCAACTTCTTAAAATCCTTTCTGTATCCTTTAAGGATCAAGCCGCAACTTACATCTGCCAGGGCCACCATTATCCCCTGTCCCTGGATCCTGCTGATTATTTTTTTTAAATTCCTCAGGGTAACTTCGCGGGGGACCTTTTGCAAAAAATCATTGCCTCCTAACTCTACAATCACTAAATAAGGGTCTTTGGATAATACATCTTTTCCCAGCCGTTTTAAGGCGTCTTGTGTAGTATCTCCGCAGATGCCGGCATTCAGGACATCTTTTCCTAAAAGAGCGGATAGAAAAGAGGTGTAGTCTTCACCCTCAAGGGCACCCACTCCGGCAGTAATACTATCGCCAAAACAGATTATCTCCTTCCCTTCAGAATCTAAATTTCTAACCGCATAGCCGCAGCCAGCGAGAAAAATTAATAAGAAAACTATTATTAATCTATCATGACGCATTGCATCTTATCCGTACTTAATCTTCATTACTACAATCAGACAACACAAAACCAAAATGACCGAATTGGCCAAAATTACCGGCAGGTCTTTTATTAAGATTCCGTAAATTAGCCACAGGGATACACCCAAAGAAAGTAAAGAAAACGTTACTAAAGATAAATCTCGGGTGTGCCTCGTCCTGAAAATTCTTACTATCTGTGGAATAAAAGAAATCGTGCATAAAAATCCTGCTAATATCCCTATTATTAAACTTATCATTTTTTTATCTTTTTTATTATCTTTTTGGTCAACTCTGAATTTGGAATAACTATTTCTCCATCAATATCTTTAATCGTCGTAGTCATGAAATCGATGGAGTCTATTTCTCCAATAACCGAATCAAATTGTAATTTTTCATCCATCTGTCTATTTGTATCGTTATTTAATATGTACCGAGATCTTCTAAACGCTGGTCAGATATACCAAAATGATGAGCAATCTCGTGCTCTAAAACGTGCTTTACCTCCGGATAAATATCTATTTTATTCGTCAGGCAAACATGTTCAATATTGGTCTGGTAAATGGTTATCTTATCAGGCAACACCATTCCATAATAATGTGTCCTATCCTTCAAAGGCACTCCTTGATAAAGGCCTAAAAAACGACCTTTGGCACCCACACCAATGTCCTTTATAACATTCATATCAGGTTGGTCTTCAATAACTACATCTACATTTTCAAGCTTGTCTTTAAAAACTCCGGGGAGTTCGTCTAAGACCTTCCTCACCAACTTTTCAAATTCTTTTCGCTCCATCTTCAATGAGTAAATGATATTGCGAACTAATCCTGAGCGATGAATTGCTTCTTTGAAGCTCTTCAGCGAAGGATCTATTTAAAAGATACATCAACTCTCAATTATACCCTTAAAAACAAACAACCTCAAGATAAATCTTGAGGTTATTTGTTAAAAAATAAGTATATTTTCATTGCAAAATTACCAAGTGCTGGGAAAGAGTCGATATTTTACTCTCCGGGCATATTCAGCCTATCCACACAACTCATCCCCATTAGCGCCCCAAGTGGGACTCGAACCCACACAACCGGCTCCGGAGGCCGGCACTCTATCCAAATTGAGTTATCGGGGCAGAACCACACTATTACACAGATTGCTTATAAAAAACCAATGTCAGCAGATTGTACAGATAAAGTAGTACTGGTTAGCTGGCTAACCAATTAATCTGTATTATAAAATCAATTTTTAAGAACGCGCAGTTCCCAATTCATAATTTATTATAGCCAAACTGCTGATTGCTGCAGTATCGCTCTTTAGGATATTTTTGCTTAATGACACTGCAATGGCGCCGTTATCCTGGCTAGCCTTGACCTCTTCGGGCGTAAATCCGCCTTCAGGCCCGATAAAAATAATAATTCTTGCTACCCGCTTAGAAGACCTATCTTTTTTATAATTTAGCAGAACGGTCTTTAAATCCCTAACGCCTTCGGCCAAACAGGGTATCAAAGCCAACTCGTAAGAGGTTATACCTTTAACGGCCTGTCCAAATCCGGTCAATCTGTCAATCTCGGTAAGTTGAGTCCGACCGCATTGCTTTGAGGCCTCTCTGGCTATTCTCTCCCATCTTTTATACTGAGACCCCTCTCGGCCGTCTCTTAATCGAACAACAGTCCGTGCTGTCTGTAGAGGAATGATCCGTCGCACCCCTAGTTCGGCACACTTCTGCACTATGTAGTCCATCTTTGCCTTACGGGGTATTGCCTGAGCCAGAGTAACACTAAACGATTCCTCAGGGAGCCGAAAAGTAGTCTGTTCTATTCCAATTAATATTCTGTTCGATGATACCTTTTTGATTATGCCGGTGTACTCAGCACCTGTCCCGTCAAAGGTTACTATTTTATCTCCACGCCGTAAACGCATAACATTAACTATATGACGAACTTCCTTTCCTTTTAGATGAATTTTATCAGCGTTGACGCTTTCCGGAGGGATAAAAAATCGACTCATTGCCTTCCATTTAAAAACCCAGCACTAATTTTTCTACATTAATTAAACATCTTGAAAATTAGTGCTGGGTCGATTGTTTACAGCTTTATATTTTTACAACGTTTGCTGCTTGCGGTCCTTTTTCACCTTGGACTACATCAAATTGAACTTTCTGTCCTTCATCGAGAGATTTAAATCCCTCACCCTGAAGAGCAGAAAAATGAACGAATACATCTTCACCATTTTCGCGTTCAATAAATCCATAACCCTTAGCATTTGAAAACCACTTAACTTTTCCTTCTTCTGCCATCAAAATCTCCTTTTGCTACTTTACATTCTTCTTCATAATCAAACCAGGCTTGAAAACTGCAACTCTTTTTGCGGGTACAGGAACTTCCTCGCCTGTTCTAGGGTTCCTTCCCATCCGACCTCGTCTGGACTTTACCTTAAAGACCCCAAAATTCCTCAACTCAACCGTTTGGCCTTTTTCCAGGCTGGAAATGATCTCATCAAGGGTTTTTTGAACTATCCTCTTTATCTCTATCTGAGTGAGGTCTTTTTCTTGCTCGGCTATCTTTAAGACAATGTCCTTCTTCGTCATAACTTACTCACCTCCCCTACTGCTTTCCTGATTGTCTACTTATTTGCTAAGTCAATGTCATTATTACATATACTGAATCAAATGTCAAGCATTTTTTAAGTCTTCAGCTGAATCGCCTCGTTACCCACTAAATTCTCAAGCTGCAGAATCAGCTCTTCGGAGGGGTAAATTCTATTATTTGAACCCATATCTACGAGAATCTTTCTCCCTTGGGGAGTGATAAAATTCAAGTAGATAGGAGTATTCCCAGAATTAGATGACAAAATTTCACGCAACCTGTGAATCTTTTGTTCTTGCGCAGTATCGGTAAATAAATTTATCCAGATCTCCCGGGTATAACGTGCAGGAACTTCTTTGAATGGAACTATATCGTTAACTATAATTTTGGCTTGCTCATCCCGCAGGCTGACTCTGCCGTTTATAAAAACAATGGCATCCTTTCTAATATATTTGGACAATCGCTTGAAAGTATCGGGAAAGATTACCACTTCTGTAGTGCCAGTCAAGTCTGTCAGGGTCAAAAAGGCCATCTTTTCTCCACTTCTTTTAGTAGTAATCTCTTTAATTTTATCTATAACGCCTCCGATAATAACCTCATCCTGGTTGTCGCAGTCAACCAGGCTGCTGATAGTCCGGGACGTATATATCTGGAGAAATCTTCCGTATCTATCCAGAGGATGGCCTGTAACGTAAAAACCGAGCAATTCTCTTTCAAATGCCAGCAGTTGATTATTAGGCCATTCAGCCATTTCAGGAATCTCCTGAAGATTATCCCTGAATTCCTGTTGTTCTCTAAATGTCTCAAAAAAGGAGAGTTGGCCACCCTGCCTGTCCTTCTGCAGACTATTTCCCATCCCCAGGGCCTTATCTAAGATAGTCATTAATTGGGAACGCCGTAACCCCAGGCTGTCAAATGCCCCACATTTAATCAGACTCTCAATCACCCGGCGGTTAACCAACCGCAGGTCTATATATTCACAAAATTGATAAAGAGATTTAAATTTTCCATGCTCAGCCCTGGCTTTAATAATCGACTCAACCGCGGCCTGACCCACGTTCTTAACTGCTGCCAGTCCAAATCTAATTGAATCCCCCACTACTGTAAACCTGGCAAAACTCTCATTTATATCCGGAGCTAATACCTTTATCCCCATCCTCCTGGATTCATCAATATATAAAACCACCTTATCGGTGTTATCCTTTTCGTTGCTGAGAAGGGCAGCCATAAATTCAACAGGAAAATTTGCCTTGAAAAAGGCGGTTTGGTAAGAAATACTAGCGTAGGCAGCACTATGCGATTTGTTAAAACCGTACCCGGAAAAATAATCAATCATATCAAAGATTTTTTTGGAAATCTTGTAATTAATAGCATTTTTCTTTGCCCCTTCTATAAATATCTTTCTTTGCTGGTTCATAACCTCAGGAATCTTTTTACTCATCGCCCGGCGCAACGAATCGGCCTGGGCTAAACTAAATCCTCCCAGGTCACTGGCAATCTTCATAACTTGCTCCTGATAAACGCAAACCCCGTAAGTTTCTTTCAAGATTGGTTCAAGCAGAGGATGGTCATATTTAATTGAAGAAGAATTGCGCTTTCCTGCAATAAAGTCATCAACCATACCACTTCCCAGCGGACCGGGACGATGAAGGGCAAGCAAAGCCACAATCTCTTCAAATCTCTGCGGTTCTAATTTTCTCAAAAGCTCCTTCATCCCCGAACTTTCAAGCTGAAATACGCCGGTTGATTCTCCCCTGCTTAAAAGTTCATAAGTCTTTTTATCATCCACTGATTCCATGTCTATCTTTACGGTCTGCGCCTTAGTTCTTTTGATAATCCCCAGGGTTTCGTCAATGACGGTCAATGTCCGCAGTCCCAAAAAATCCATCTTTAAAAGCCCTATCTTTTCCAGGGAATTCATTGAATACTGGGTAATTATCTGGCCATCATCAGTTTTAAATAATGGGACGTATTCGGTAAGGGGTTCGCTTGATATGACTACTCCGGCGGCATGGGTGGAGGCATTTCTGGATAAACCCTCTAGCGCCCGGGCAGTATCCAAAAGTTTGGTAATTCTGGCATCATTTTTATAAAGTTCTTTCAGCCGGGGTTCGACCTCCAGGGCCTGAAATATAGTAACATTAG
>JAUWXU010000028.1 GCA_030616145.1 Candidatus Omnitrophota bacterium
TCGGCGTAAATATGAAGTTTTTGAATGCGCAGAAAGATTTTTTTAAGTCCCTGAAAGGGAAAGAGGATCCTGAGCAAAAGAGGAAGGCCTTTCGCCAAACCTTTTACAGCACCCTATCCAAAGCGGTTAAGCAGTATAAAGTAGAATCGTTGATTCAGGGCACGATTGCCGCCGATATCATTGAAACCAAGACAAAGATAAAGACCCAGCACAACATCTTGAAACAAATAGGCATTGATCCTAAAAAGCGGTTTGGCTTCAAGATTGTAGAACCCCTGCGGCAGATTTTTAAATACCAGGTAAGGAAAGTGGCAAAGGAATTGGGTTTTTCATCCCGCCTTTACACTCAGATGCCTTTTCCCGGACCAGGGTTTGCTACCCGGGTAATAGGAGAAGTCCTGCCCAGGAAGGTGAGACTTTTAAGGAAGGCCACCCGGATAGTAGAAGAAGAGATGGAAAGATTAAAGCCCTTTCAGGCCTTGGCTGTCTTATTGAATGATAAGGCTACCGGCATAAGGAAGGGTAAGAGGTCTTTTGGCAATATTATAGTAATTCGGTCAGTAGAAAGTAAAGATGCAATGAAGGCCTCGGTTACCAGGATTCCTTGGCCGGTTTTAGAGAAGATCAGGGATAGAATCATAAAAGATATCCCGGAGGTGGTAAAGGTTCTTTTTGACATAACGCCGAAGCCACCGAGCACAATAGAGTTTATTTGATCAAGCCACAACTTATGGAGACCGCAGGCCGAGGGATCTTAATCAGCAAATCATTTACGGAACAAGAGGAGATTTTAAAACAATGCAGAACAAAAGACTAAATCCATTTAAAATTGCTCAGGCGCAATTGGACGAATCAGTTAAGAAATTGGGCCTGGCTCCTCGCATACACCGCCTTTTAAGAAAACCAATGAGAGAATACCGCCTAACCATATTGGTAAAGATGGACAATGGCAGGATTAAGCGCTTTAAGGGTTTTCGCATCCAATATAATGATGCCCGCGGGCCATGCAAAGGTGGGATAAGGTTCCATCCTGAAGAGACCATTGATACAGTCAGGGCCTTGTCTGCCTGGATGACCTGGAAAACAGCCCTGGTGGATATTCCTTTGGGTGGCGCAAAAGGCGGAGTAATCTGTAATCCTAAGACTATGTCTGGTGGGGAATTAGAAAGGCTCAGCCGGGGTTATATAAGAAAGATATTTAAATATATCGGCCCTGAAAGGGATATCCCTGCCCCTGATGTTTACACCACTCCTCAGATGATGGCCTGGATGATGGATGAATATAGTAAATTAAAAGGGTATTATTGTCCAGGGGTTATTACTGGGAAGCCTGTAGAAATTGGCGGTTCTCTGGGCCGTGGAGATGCCACTGCCCGAGGTGGGATATATACCGTGAGAGAGGCAGCCAGGCACTTGAGGCTTAACACCAAAAACGCAACTGTTGCAATTCAGGGTTATGGTAATGCCGGCTCGTATGCTGCTATCTTGAGCAGGGAAATTCTTGGTTGTAAGGTTGTTGCTGTTTCTGATACCAAAGGCGGAATCTATAATCCAGATGGTTTTGATCCCCACTCAGTGCTGCAGCATAAGAAAAAGACGGGTTCAGTGATTAACTTTCCAGGTGCAAAGTCCATAACAAACAAGGATATTCTGGAACTTGATGTTGATATATTGTGTCCGGCAGCATTAGAATATGTTATCACTAAACAGAATGCGCCTAAGGTAAAGGCGAAGATTATAGCAGAGCTCGCCAATGGTCCTACCACACCTGATGCGGATAAGATCCTCTACAACAATAAGGTGTTTGTAATTCCTGATTTTCTCTGCAATGCCGGGGGAGTTACGGTTTCTTACTTTGAGTGGGTCCAGAACCTCAGCAATTTTTATTGGGAGCTTGAAGAAGTTCACCAGCGGCTTGACAAAAAGATGACCAGGGCCTTCAAGGATACTTTAAATATGTGCTTGAAAGGCAAGGTCAATATGAGGGTAGCGGCCTATATGGTAGCAGTCAGCAGAGTAGCCCGGGCTATGGAACTCAGAGGATGGTGATAAAATGAAGGATAATTGCGGCGTCTTCGGCATTTATTCGAACAGGGAATGCGTAGATGAGATATATCTGGGGATTGATTTTCTTCAGCACCGGGGACAACAGTATTGCGGAATAGCAACTGCTGATGGCGAAAAGATTAATTTAGTAACCCACCGCGGTAAAGTAGGAGACAGATTTACGGGAGCTGAAATACAATTTCTGTCCGGGAATATTGGTATCGGGCATGTAAGCCTGAAGGATCGTCAGCCAATAAGGCTGGAGACAAAAGTAGGTAGTTTTGCTTCTTGTTTTAGCGGCAATATCATAAATGCTGATAAACTTTTTTCGGATTTAAAAATGAAGGGTCATTCCTTTTCCACAGACAGCCATATTGAACTTATCTCCAAGATAATTGGTGAGGGCAGGGATTTAACAGACGGTATCTCATTAATGGCAGAAAGGATTAGAGGAACGTTTTCTCTCCTGATTTTAAACAGCCACGGGATTTATGTTGCCCGTGGTCCTTATGGGATTAAACCGCTAATCCTGGGAAGCGGTAATGGAAAGTTTGTGGTAGCCAGTGAATCACAGGCAATCGAAAGTCTGGGTATGGAGATAGAGCGGGATGTAAAACCGGGAGAGATAGTCTTGATAGATAAGCGGGGATTCAGTACATTGAAACAAATTCCGACAACGAGAGTTGCCCATTGCGCCTTTGAATGGGCTTACATCGCCAGCATCGGCTCTAAGATAGATGGCATATATGTTAAACAGGTAAGAAATAATCTGGGTGAAAAACTTGCTGAGCGGGATGAGAGAGAGGGAGGATTTTCAGCAGATTGTGTAGCGCCTGTTCCAATGTCCGGGATAGGACACGCCCTGGGCTATCATAAAAGATCAAAGATGCAATATCAGAATGTATTTTTATATAACCGTTACGCTGACCGCAGTTATACCCTGGCGACCCAGGAGGCCCGGGACAAGATGGCCAAAAGGAAGATTTCAGTGATAAGGGAAGCGGTCCAGGGGAAAAGGATTGTGTTGTGCGATGATTCCATAGTGCGGGGTACACAGATACGCGATAAAGTACGCGACCTTAAAAAGGGGGGAGCAAAAGAGGTCCATGTAAGGGTGGCCTGTCCTCCGCTTATGCATCCATGCAGATACGGCGTTTCCACCCGCACTTATCAGGAATTGGCAGCCAGGAGATTTATTAAAAAAGGCGAAATAGATTCTATCGACAGATTAAAGATGATTGAAGAAAAGGCAGCCCGCTTCATTGGCGCTGATTCTCTAAAATATAATTCCCTGGACGATTTCGTTGATGCCATTGGTTTACCAAAAGAAAAGCTTTGTCTTGAATGCTGGGATGGTGCGGCAGTAATTAAGGAGAAATAGTGAAGAAGGCAGTATTAGCCCTGGAGAATGGTTCTATTTACAAGGGAAGTTCTATTGGGGTAGATGGTGAAAGGTCCGGCTGGGTTAGCTTTTACACAGGCATAGTTGGCTATCAAAAGGTGTTAACTGTTCCTGCCAATGCCGCCAGGATTGTAGTTATGACTTATCCTCTTATTGGTAATTGCGGAATAGCTAAAAGGTTTATGGAATCTATAAAACCCTGGATTAGCGGTATAGTTATTAAAGAGAATTCAAGGATAATCAGCAATTGGCAGGCTGAAGAAGACCTGTCGACATTCTTGAAGAGAAAGCGGATTCTAGCTGTCGAAGGAATAGATACCAGGACCTTGATGGTTGAAATTCGTGAAGCCGGAGAACAGTTCGGAATAATTTC
Organism: Candidatus Omnitrophota bacterium; assembly: GCA_030616145.1. Taxonomy (GTDB): domain Bacteria; phylum Omnitrophota; class JAUWXU01; order JAUWXU01; family JAUWXU01; genus JAUWXU01. The sequence continues at coordinate 3,822 of JAUWXU010000028.1, forward strand.
AACCAGGGATTTTAATCCCGCCAGCTTGAAGAAAAAAATAGAAACGGCGAAGACTAACGTATTAGATATAGTTGAGAAGATTTCAATCAAGAAGGTAACCAGGATTTCCCGGGGTGATTTGGCCATAGGGATTATTGATATCGGCCTTAGCAATACCTTACTCAACCAGCTTGAAACCCTGGGTTGTCAGGTCGTTCTCATTCCTTATAATACTGCTTATAATGATATATTGAATCTTTCGCTGCAGGGTTTGATAGTTTCAGACGGACCGGAGATGGACAAGGGAATTTATAGAGTTGTTGATACAGTAAAGCGATTGCTTGGTAAAATTCCTATATTGGGGATAGCTGCGGGTTGTCAGGTTCTAGCTATGGCAATGGGCGGTCGCGTAGAAAGGATGCATTTAGGCCATCACGGTCTAAATTATCCTGTTTCGAGGCCGCGTTCGCTGAAGGGAAAGATAACCTCTCAGAACCATAGTTATGTTATAAATGAGGATTCACTTAAAGACAAGTCTGTTAAGGTTAGCTGGCGTAATATAAATGACCAGACTATAGAAGGTATTGAATCTAAAAGGTTAAAGGCCTCAGGATGCCAGTTTTATCCCTTGCCTCCTGCCAGGGGTGAAGTTCATCCTGTTTTAGAGGAGTTTGCTTTAACTTTACAAAATGAAACGAACTGAAAGTGTAAAGTAATGCCTAAGAGAAAAGATATTAAAAAGGTTTTAATGATTGGTGCCGGTCCTATTGTTATCGGTCAGGCCTGTGAGTTTGACTATTCCGGTTCCCAGGCTTGTAAGGCATTAAGGGAAGAAGGTTACAAAGTAGTGCTGGTAAATTCAAACCCGGCCACTATTATGACTGATCCGGCAATGGCCGACAGGACTTATATTGAGCCTTTGACTGTGGAAATTTTAACCAAGATTATTCAGAAAGAAAGACCTGACGCTATACTGCCTACTTTGGGCGGACAGACAGCCTTGAACCTGGCCACCTTTCTGCAGAGAGAAGGCGTGCTTAAAAAGTATGGCGTAGAATCTATTGGAGCTAGCATTGAGGCGATTGCCCGGGCCGAGGATAGAGATTTATTCAAAAAGGCTATGCAGGAGATTGGTGTTGATATGCCAAAGGGTGATATTGCTAGGAGCATAAAAGAGGGGATGAAGATAGGTCTTGAGATCGGATTCCCCTTAATACTTCGGCCTGCTTATTGTTTGGGAGGGACCGGTGGTTCTACTGCTTATAATAAAGAAGAGCTTGCGGGTTATCTGGCCAAGGCCATTGAGATGAGTCCGGTAGGCCAAGTCCTTGTGGAACAATCGGTTTCAGGATGGAAAGAGATAGAATTTGAAGTAATGAGAGATTGCGCAGATAATGTAATTATGATTACCTCGATGGAAAATGTTGATCCAATGGGTGTCCATACTGGTGACAGCATTGTGGTTGCGCCGGCCCAGACGCTCAATGCCGAGGAATACAGCCGTTTTGTTAATTTATCCAGGAAGATAATAAGAAAGGTAGATATTACTGGAGGCGGGGCAAATATCCAATTTGGCCAGAATCCCAATAATGGCCAGATTGTGATAATCGAAGTTAACCCCAGATTATCTCGTAGTTCTGCTCTGGCATCCAAGGCAACCGGTTTTCCAATTGCCAGGGTAGCAACGAAACTGGCAGTAGGACTGACCTTACCCGAGGTTATGAATCAGATAACCGGAAAGACGACCTCATTCTTTGAGCCGACAGTGGATTATTGCGTATTGAAAATTTGCCGTTTCACCTTTGAGAAATTTCCCGAGGCAGCACCGGTGCTAAATACCTCAATGAAGGCAGTGGGTGAAGCCATGTCCATCGGCAGGAATTTTAAAGAGGCATTTCAGAAAGGTATACGTTCCACAGAGACGGGCAGATATGGTTTTGGTGCTGACGCTAAAGACATACCTCAGGAATTACAAAAGGATTTAGATCTTATCAAGGAAAAGATAAGAGTCCCCAACGCAGAGAGGTTATTTTATATTCGTTATGGATTAAAGGCAGGGTTATCAGTAGACGAGATTTATAATCTTTCCAACATAGACCCCTGGTTCATTGATAATATGAAACAGCTGGTTGAAATAGAGAAAGATATTGCCAGATTTAAGATAACCAGGAAACGGCGGAAGTTATCTGTTCCGAATCTGCTGTTAAAAAAGGTTAAGGAGAGTGGATTTTCGGATATACAGCTGGCCTATCTTTTAAATACTACAGAAGGCAGGATTCGTTCATACAGAAAGAGGAAAAAGATTCAGGCGCGTTTCAGGTTGGTTGATACCTGCGCGGGAGAATTCCGGGCAGTTCAGCCATATTATTATTCAACATACGAGACAACCAACGAATCAATTGCCAGTTCTAATAGTAAGGTCCTTATCCTTGGCGGAGGACCAAACCGGATTGGCCAGGGAATAGAGTTTGATTATTGCTGTTGTCATGCCTCTTACGCCTTAAAGGAAGAGGGAATAGATAGCATTATGGTGAACTGTAATCCCGAAACTGTTTCTACTGACTATGATACTTCCGATAAATTATATTTTGAGCCCCTTACAGTAGAAGATGTGTTAAATATCGTAGATTGTGAACCCCCCCGGGGTATTATTGTCCAATTCGGCGGTCAGACGCCCCTCAATATTTCAGCACCCCTACACAAGGCAGGCGTTAATATATTGGGAACCAGTCCTGATTCAATAGACAGGGCAGAGAACAGAAAACGCTTTAAGGCCCTTATTAAAAAGCTCAATTTAATTCAGCCTGATAATGGTACGGCGACTTCATTTGATACTGCCCGGAGAATTGCTAACGAAATCGGCTATCCTGTTGTGGTAAGGCCTTCCTATGTTTTAGGTGGAAGGGCAATGGAGATAGTTTATGATGATCAGGAGTTAAATAATTTTATGCAAAAGGCAATGGAGGTTTCTGGTGAAGGGCCGGTCTTAATAGATAAATTTTTAGAGGATGCTATTGAGGTGGATGTGGATGCAGTGGCCGATGGTCAAACATGCATAATTGCCGGCATTATGGAACACATTGAAGAAGCAGGGGTCCATTCAGGGGATAGTGCGATGGTTCTTCCTCCTCACACTTTGAGCGATAGTATAATCAGAAAGATTAAGGAGAATACTTATGCCTTGGCCGGGGAGTTAAATGTTAAAGGGTTATTGAATATCCAGTATGCTGTGAGAGATGGTGTAGTTTATGTGCTGGAGGTGAATCCGCGGGCGTCCAGGACAATTCCCTTTGTTTCCAAGTCCACCGGTATTGCCTGGGCCAAAATAGCAACCAAGGTAATGCTGGGGAAAGGCCTTAAGGAATTAGGTGTAACCAAAGAGATAACAACTTCCCATATAGCAGTTAAGGAATCGGTATTCCCATTTATTAAGTTCCCCGGCGTTGATGCAATTTTAGGACCGGAGATGAAATCCACCGGTGAAGTTATGGGTATTGATTCTACCTTTGGTTTGGCCTATGCCAAAAGCCAGCTTGGGGCAGGCCAATTGCTTCCGCTAAAAGGGAATGTATTAATTACCGTAAGAGATGAAGACAAAAGAAAAGCTATGTTTATTGCCAAAAAACTTGTTGATTTAGGCTTTAAGATATTTGCCACCAGAGGAACTACCAAGGTCTTAAGACAGAATGGCCTGAAGGTTAAATCGGTATGGAAGCTGCATGACAATAGGCCTCATATTGTAGATATGTTAAAAAACGGTGAAGTCCATCTTATCATCAATACCCCTTATGGAAAGATTACCAAGAAAGATGAGACAATAATAAGGAGTACAGCTATTTTATGCGGCGTTCCTTTGGTGACCACCATTGCCGGGGCCCAGGCTACGGTGAGCGGCATTGAGGCCTTGATTAAAAAAAGGATTTCG
>JAUWXU010000089.1 GCA_030616145.1 Candidatus Omnitrophota bacterium
AGTTAAGTATACCGCAATAAGCGATGAAGAGATATTTGCTTCAGTGGTAGATTATTCCCGCGATTATCCCGAAGGCAAACACAGTATCATTGCTGAGGTAAGTTATAAGGAATTAAAGAGTGGACAGATAAAAATTAAAGGTAAGATTGTACCAACCGCCTCTCTTTCCAGTTACTGGCGGGCTAAAGAAATAGCCGAAATCTTGAAGGATTGGATCAAAAAAGGTAAATTTCTGCTGGGAGAGCCTACCGAGTTGATTCCTTCTGTTAAGTCAAATATACATTTCCGTCCACTTAACGAACGACCTGTGAAATAATGAAGAAGAAGGTCCTGATAGCAATGAGTGGTGGAGTGGATAGCTCCCTGGCCGCCTGGCATTTATTAAATAGCGGCTATGATCTAAGGGGAGTATTTATGGACCTTTTTAGATCTACTCCATCTAAAAAGACTGCTCAGAATCTGGAGGATGCCCGGATAGCGAGTAAGAGACTAAAGATACCCCTGCACGTCCTGGATTTAAAAAGCGATTTTGAGAGATATGTGGTGAAGTATTTTTATCAAGAATATGTTGGCGGCCGTACTCCTAATCCCTGCATTGTCTGCAATCAGAAGATAAAGTTTAGGTATTTATTGAAGATGGCCAGTAAAATGGGCGTTGATTATATATCTACTGGTCATTACGCCAGGATAGAATATGATACTGGCCAGAAAAGATTTTTCCTCAAAGAGGGCGCTGATAAGATAAAAGACCAGTCTTATATGTTGTTTTGCCTGAAGCAGAGAGTTCTTAGACGAACCCTCTTTCCTTTGGGTGGTTATACTAAAAAAGAAGTAAGGCAGATGGCCGGGAAATTGGGATTAGAAAATTATAATCGAAGGGACAGTCAGGATATATGTTTTGTTAACAATAATTATCGCCAGTTTTTAAGAAATGTTTCCCCAAGAGGATTTCTGGCAGGTTCAATAATAGATACTAAAGGTAATATATTGGGCGTCCATAACGGCACGCCCCATTTTACGGTTGGCCAGAGAAAAGGGCTGGGTTTGGCCAGAGAAAAACCGCTTTATGTAACTTCTATAGACAGCAAAAAGAACGTGCTTGTGGTGGGCAGCAAAGAAGAAATCAATAAGGACAGATTATCAGCCAGCCGCTTAAATTGGATAGCATACCGGACACCGTCTTTTCCATTCAGGACCGAGGCAAAGATTAGATATAAGCACCCCAAGGCCTGGGGAACTGTTTCAAACGCCGCCGATAGGATAGAGGTCAATTTTGACCGGCCTCAACCGGCAATAAGCCCTGGCCAGGCAGTAGTTTTTTATCAGGGTGAAACAGTGCTTGGCGGCGGGTGGATAGATGGATGAACAAAAATTAGATAATCTCAGAAAGATTTTGAGGGATATGAAAAGTGTACTGGTGGCCTATTCCGGAGGGGCAGACAGTAGTTTTTTAATTAAGTTGGCCAACGATGAATTGGGGAAAAAGGCAGTTGCCGCTACCGCACTCTCGGAAGTATATATCCAAGATGATTATGAAAGAGCCAAGAGATTAGTCAAAGAGTTAAAAATAAGGCATCTTGTCTTCCGGCTCAATCTGCTTAGAATCAAAGACTTCGTCGCCAATCCCGAAGATAGATGTTACCTTTGTAAGAAAAAAATGCTTGGCGAGTTGAATAAAATATCCCGTTCGGAAAAGATAGATTGGGTTATTGATGGAACAAATTCGGACGATGAAATTGAATTCCGGCCGGGCCGGCAGGCAGCAAAAGAATTGGGGGTGAGGAGCCCCCTGGCTGAGGCAGGATTTAAAAAAGAAGAAATCCGTTATTTCTCTCATAAGATGGGGCTTTTTACCTGGGATCAGCCAACTTCAACCTGTTTGGCTACCCGGTTGCCCTACGGAGAGGAGATTACTCTGGTTAAGCTAAAAATGATTGAGCAGGGAGAGAGATTTATAAAGCGTTTGGGCATAAAAGATCTCCGCCTGCGTTGGCTTCAGGGTGCTATTGCCAGGATAGAACTCAGCGAAGATGACCGAAAGAAATTAACTAGACCAGCGCTCAAGCAGGAAGTAGTAACTAGATTAAAAAAAATTGGTTATCGTGATGTAACTTTCAGGGTTAGATAGGTGTTTAAAAAACATTCAATTGGTATTTATATCAAATCCTATAAAGGACTAACCAGTTCAAAACCGATCAAGAATGCCTCCTTACCCGAGGAGGTCATTATCCCTTTGTCTCAGCATACCGGTGCGCCGGCCAGACCAAGGATCGAGCCGGGTGATAAGGTTAAATGCGGAACAATTCTTGCTGAGCCCGCAGCTGATATTTCCAGTTTTGTGCATTCCAGTATTTCTGGTACGGTTACAAAAATAGAAGATTTTTTGCACCCGATAGAAGGCTTTGCCCCGGCAATTGTAATTTCCTCCGATGGCCAGGACGAAAAAGAAACCTTTTCCGGATTGGGCGGAGAAATAGAAAAATTATCACCCGAAAAGATAGTCAGCGCTGTTAGAGGAGCGGGTGTTGTGGGATTAGGGGGGGGAGCATTTCCCACCGATCTAAAGCTTAGCCCGCCCAAAGATAAAAAGATTGATTTTTTAATCTTGAATGGCGTGGAGTGTGAACCGTATTTAACCTGTGACCACGCCCTGATGCTGGCCAGGGCAGAAGAAATCATTGCCGGCGCGAAGATTATAAAAAAGGTATTGAATGCCGATAGATGTTATATAGCGGTTGAAAGGAATAAACCTGATGCCATTAAGTTGATTAAAAAAAAGATAAAAACGGAAAGAGCAATTCATCTGAAAATACTGGCTGTCAGATATCCCCAAGGCGCTGAGAAACAGTTGATTAAAACGGTGTTAGGCAGAGAAGTGCCTTTAGAGGGATTGCCGATGGATGTCGGGGTGGTGGTTAATAATGTTGGCACGGCCCTGGCGGTTTATGAAGCGGTGGTTCTGGGCAAGCCGTTGTATGAAAGGGTG
>JAUWXU010000031.1 GCA_030616145.1 Candidatus Omnitrophota bacterium
AAGGAAATTGTTGATTAATAAGAAAATGAAGGGCATTAAACCCGTGGAAAATACCCTTGACAATGTCAGCGACAGAGATTTTATTATTGAGTTTTTAAGCATATTGGCAATTGTTCAAATGCATATATCTAGATTAGCCGAAGATTTTATTCTCTATTCAACAAAAGAATTTAACTTCATAAATTTACCTGAGGAATTCTGTACAGGTTCTTCTCTGATGCCGCATAAGAAGAATCCTGACTTTTTAGAGTTACTCAGAGCTAACACTGGCAAAATTTATGGTAATTTAATGTCAGTTTTAACTACAATGAAAGGTTTACCGCTCACATATAATAGAGACATGCAGCTTGATAAAGAACCCTTGTTTTCTTCGGTAGAAACCGTTAAAGACGAACTTGAAATTTTGGCTGAGTTTATTAAAAAGATTGAATTGAATAAAAACACGATTAAAAAGTCTCTGGAAGACAAAACCTTATATGCTACGGAGCTGGCAGAATATTTAGTCCGCAAGCAAGGTGTGTCTTTCAAGCAGGCGCATTATATTGTGGGAAAATTGATCAGATATATTGAGGATACAAATAAAAAGATAGGAGAGATATCTGAGAAAAAGCTGAAAACATTCCATTCAGGTTTAAACCAGAAAATTATCAAGAAAGTAATGAACCCTGAATATGCAGTTTCAGCAAAGGGAACCGCCTCAGGGAAATTACCCAAAACAAAAAATTACAAAAATTAATCTGTGATTATATAATGCACGAATTTAAATATATTAAAAATGATCTTTACTGTGAGGATTTAAGGGTCAGCGAAATAGCGGCATCCTTCGGAACCCCCCTTTATCTTTACAGCCATAAGACACTGCTTGATCACTTTCATAAATTAGAGAATGCCTTCAGGGATGTAAAGCCATTAATCTGTTTTTCGATGAAGGCGAATTCCAGTCTGGCAGTATGCAAGGCCTTGATTAAAGAAGGGGCCGGCCTGGATATTGTCTCAGGCGGAGAACTTTATAAGGCGCTCCATATCGGCGTTGATCCCCGCAAAATAGTTTATGCCAGTGTGGGCAAGACAGCCTCGGAAATAGAATCTGCCGTTTCCAATGACATATTGTTTTTTAATGTTGAGTCAATGCCTGAATTGGAAATGCTCAATGGTATTGCCACGCGGCTCAATAAAAAGGTCAATGTCTCAATACGTCTGAATCCCGATATAAAGGCAAAGACACACGCCTATATTAGGACTGCCCGAAGTGTAGATAAGTTCGGACTGGATTACCGCTCCTGCCGAGAACTATTCCTCTGTTCGGACAAATTCGCTAATTTAAATCTGGTTGGTCTGCACATTCATATTGGTTCGCAGATAGTAGATTCAGGACCATTTGTCAAGGCTATAACCAGGGCGGTTTCTCTGATTAGAGAATTGAGAAAAAAAGGGGTTGTTATTCAGTGGTTGAATATTGGGGGAGGGCTGGGTATTGTTTATCATCAGGAAAGACCTCAGTCAGCCAGTGAATTTGCCAGCAAGGTTTTACCGTTACTCAAGAAAATAGATATTAAAATAATCCTGGAGCCGGGACGGTTTATTGCGGGCAATTCCGGTATATTAGTAACGAAGGTTATTTATCTAAAAGAGGCGCCGTCTAAAAATTTCATTATCGTTGATGCTGCAATGAACGACCTGATGAGACCAATGCTTTATGGCGCCTATCACGAGATTCTACCGGTGTACGACTCTAGCCGGGAGGAATTTACAGCAGACGTAGTCGGTCCGATTTGCGAGAGCGGCGACTTTCTGGCCAGGGATAGAAAGCTGTCTCGCGTTCAGCCCGGTGAGCTGTTGGCGATAATGGGCACAGGGGCTTACGGATTTACGATGTCCAGTAATTACAATTCCCGGCCCCGGTCAGCCGAGGTTATGGTAATCAACAGCAGACCATATCTAATCAGAAAAAGAGAAAGATATGAAGACCTGATTAGCTCAGAGGTAATCCCGGACTGTTTACAATGAAAGATATTGATTTTGTCAAGATGAGCGGAAGCGGAAATGATTTTATTGTAATTGATAATCGGCAGGATACCATTACCCTGAGGCCGGAATTTATAAAGGAGGTTTGTGAAAGAAAAAAATCGGTCGGCGCCGATGGAGTGCTTTTGCTGGAAAAATCCGATGTCAATGATTTAAAAATGAGAATATTTAATCCTGACGGCAGAGAAGTTGAGATGTGCGGTAACGGAGCAAGGTGCGTTGCTTTCTGGGCAAAACAAATTATTTCTCAACCGCGGATAAAAATTGAGACCAAAAGCGGCAGGATAGAAGCCGAAGTTACGGCCGGAGAAAGGGTCAGGATTAAATTGAATGATCCCCGGGACATAAAACTCAAGCTTAAGCTTGATCTGCAGGGCAGGACCTATGAGGTAAATTTTATAAATACAGGGGTCCCGCATGCAGTAATTTTTACCAAGGAATTCCCTCAGGATATTAAGGGTGTTGGAGAGTCAATCAGATATCACAAGCGATTCAAGCCGGAAGGGACTAATGTCGATTTTGTAAAAATAAAATCACCAGATACCATTTCAATCAGGACATATGAACGAGGGGTCGAAGATGAGACTATGGCCTGCGGCACAGGGGCAGTAGCTGCCGCAATTTTGGCTTATCATACTTCCCTGGTTAATAAAAAGCAGATATCTGTTGAGACAAAAGGGGGAGAGGTCTTAAAGGTATATTTTGAGTGCAATGGCAGCTTTAAAAATGTCTGGTTGGAAGGCCAGGTAAGGATTGTATACAAAGGAAAGATACGGTCTTAACGTATTTAAAAGGAGGATAGACAAGTTATGTTTAAGGGAAGTATGGTCGCTTTGGTAACGCCGTTTAAAGACGGCAAGGTAGATGAATCCAGGCTTAAAGAATTGGTCAAGTTTCATATTGATAATGGAACAGAAGCCCTGGTTCCCTGTGGAACTACCGGGGAATCAGCAACCTTGTCCAGTGAAGAACATAAGCAGGTGGTAGAGATTGTTATTTCAGCAGCTGGCGGAAAGATTCCGGTCATTGCCGGCACCGGCTCAAATAATACCAGAGAAGCCATAGCCTTGACTGAACACGCCAAGCACGCCGGCGCGAATGGTGCCCTGGTTATTTCTCCTTATTATAATAAACCTACGCAGGAGGGATTGTACCGGCATTTTTCAGCAATTGCCAGCACAGTGGATATACCTATTGTTTTATATAACATTGCCTCGCGGACAGCGGTGAATATTGAGCCGGAGACAATAGCCCGGCTTGCTGAACTGGACAACATTGTTGCCATAAAAGAGGCCAGCGGAAATTTGTCTCAGATGAGCCAGATTGTAAAACTCTGCGGCGACAAGCTCACTCTTATCTCTGGCGATGATGCATTGATTCTGCCAATTTTGGCTATTGGCGGAAAAGGTGTTATCTCAGTAGTAGCAAATATTGCCCCCCAACAGACAGTCCGGATGATTAGGGAATTCGAAAAGGGCAATCTCGCCGAGGCCAGAAAAATACATTATAAATTGTTTCCATTAATCAAGGCAATGTTTATAGAGACCAACCCCGCGCCGGTTAAACAGAGCATGGAATTGATCGGGGTGATTGACGCAGAAGTCCGGCTGCCGTTGTGCCGAATGAAGCCCGAAAACATCAAAAAGCTGGAGAAGGCGTTAAAAGAGTTTGGACTGATTTAAACTTCCGTCATACGCACGACGAAATGAGGTATTTATGGTGAAGATTGCAGTGAGCGGTGCGTTGGGAAAGATGGGTAAGCGTATAATTAATCTTATCGGTCAGGATGCTGATTTGAGCTTAGTTGTGGCATTAGAACGAAAGGGCCACAGCAATATCGGCACCTCCGCCGGCGGGGTTAAGGTATCAGATAATCCGGCAGATATAAAAGAGGCGGATTGTCTGATAGAATTTAGCGCACCGCAGGCAACGCTGGAACATCTCGATTTCGCCCTGCGATACAAAAAACCAATGATTATTGGAACGACCGGCCTGAATGATCAACAGAAAAATAAGATAAGAAATTCCTCAAGAGGGATTTCCATAGTCTTTTCGCCTAACATGTCTATTGGGGTTAACCTCCTTTTCAACCTGGTCAAGGAAGCGGCTGAAAAGTTAGGCAGCGACTATACTGTAGATATAGTTGAGGCCCATCATGTGCATAAAAAAGATGCACCTTCCGGGACCGCCAAGAGATTAGCCGAGATTATTAAGTCTGGCTCCGGGACAGAGGTCAGGGATATAAAGTCCATTCGTGAAGACGAAATAGTTGGTGACCACCGGGTAATTTTTGAAAGCGAATTTGATGGGATTGAACTTTTACATTCGGCCAAAACGCGGGATATTTTTGCCCGGGGGGCCCTGGAAGCGGCAAAGTGGATTATTGATAAGCCGGCTGGCCTTTATACTATGCAGGATGTTTTAAAAAGATGAACATTAATACTTCAGACAGATTAAAAAAACTGCCTCCTTATCTTTTTGCTGAGCTTGACCGCTTAAAGAAAAAAGAGATAGCCAGGGGTAAGGACATAATAGACCTGGGCGTGGGTGATCCTGACCAGCCGACACCGGCCTATATTATTGAGGAATTGAAAAAGACGGTTGATGACCCTGCCACCAATAATTATTCAATGAGCAGGGGGATGGACAAGTTGCGCAGCTCTATTGCTGTCTGGTACGAAAATAGGTTTGGTGTAAAATTAGATCCATCTAAAGAGATTCTGCCGTTGATCGGTTCAAAAGAAGGGATTTCTAATATACCTTTGGCCTTTATTAATCCAGGGGATCTGGTTTTAGTGCCAGACCCCTGTTACCCGCCCTATAAATCCGGCACTATTTTTGCCGGAGGAGAGGTCTATCTGATGCCCCTTTTGGAGAAAAACGGCTTTTTGCCAGATTTGGAATCTATCGACAAGGCGGTTTTGGCTCAGGCAAAGATGATGTTTCTGAATTACCCTAATAATCCTACAACTGCTGTTGCTTCCCGGGAATTTTTTGATAAGGTAATCGATTTCGCTGCTAAAAATAATATTATTGTCTGTCATGATGCGGCTTATAGCGAGATATACTTTGACCCGTTCAGGCCAACGAGCTTTTTAGAGGCCAAAGGAGCAAAAAAGGTAGGCGTGGAATTTCATTCTCTTTCCAAGACTTATAATATGACCGGTTGGCGCATTGGTTTTGTCTGCGGTAATTCTGAGATTATTGAAGGATTAAGAAGAATAAAATCCAATATTGATTCTGGTATTTTTCAGCCGATTCAATTTGCCGGTATCCGCGCCTTAGAGAGCCGACAGGATTCAACGGCAGAAATCAGAGGGTTATACCAACAGAGGAGGGATATTTTATTGGCTGGCCTGGATTTTAAAGGATGGAAGTTTTTCAGGCCGCAGGCCACCTTTTATCTCTGGATGCCAGTGCTGCCGGGGTATAATTCCAGCGAGTTATCCCGCCTCTTTCTGGAAAAACTTGATATAGTTGTTACGCCGGGTGTAGGTTTTGGTGAAAATGGCGAAGGTTATATCAGAATGTCGCTTACCGTGCCGACTGAAAGGTTAAAAGAGGCCGTAGAAAGAATAAAGAAATTTAGCTAACCGGCTAACCATATTATGTCTATTGTCTATATTGGGATAGGTTCAAATTTAGGAGACCGCCGGGCTAATATAAATCGGGGGATAGACCTTTTAAATCAACTGAAAGACACAAAGGTTGAAAAGGTTTCTTCGCTATTTGAGACTGACCCTCAGGGAGGTCCTCCTCAGGGAAGGTTTTTGAACGGTGTCCTGCAAATGGCTACCTCCATTTTGCCGCTGGAGTTATTGGCAAAGTTAAAATGGATTGAAAAAAGGTTAGGTCGCAAAAAGACTGAAGTCTGTGGCCCACGGCCTCTGGACCTTGATTTGCTTTTTTACGATGATGTTGTAATAAAAGGAAAAGAACTGGAGATTCCTCATCCGCGACTCCATCAAAGAATTTTTGTTTTAAGACCACTTGCTGAAATTGCTCCGGAGACGGTTCATCCAATATTAAATAAGAGCATTGCCCGGTTATTTGAGGAATTTCGGGCTAATTCTTATGAAAATAATTAGTTCAATCAATGAAATGGCATCTTTTGTCAAAGACGCAAAGAGTAAGGCAAAGTCTATTGGCCTTGTTCCTACAATGGGTTATCTTCACCAAGGCCATCTTAGCCTGATAAAAGAGGCTAGGGCTGTAACAGATATGGTTGTGGTCAGCATCTTTGTTAACCCAACACAGTTTGAACCAGGTGAAGACTATGCATCCTATCCCCGGGATATGAAAAGGGACGCGTTGGAGGCTGAAAAGGCCGGGGCGGATGTTATCTTTGCTCCGAGGGCTGAACAGATGTATCCGGAATCTTATTCTACCTATGTTAAGGTGGAAGGATTGAGTGAGGTTTTATGCGGCAGGAATCGGCCCGGTCATTTCAGAGGGGTGACTACTGTCTGTGCCAAACTTTTTAGTATTGTAAAACCGGATATTGCCTTTTTTGGCCAGAAGGATGCCCAGCAGTCCGTGATTATCCAAAAGATGGTCAAGGATCTCAATATGGATATTAAATTAAAGGTATTGCCTACTGTCAGGGAGGGTGATGGCCTGGCAATGAGTTCAAGGAATAAATATTTGAGTTCCAAACAGCGTAAAGATGCATTGGTTCTTCATAAGGCCCTGGATCAGGCAAAGAGTGTGATTGAGGCCGGGGAAAATGATGTCAGTAAGATTAAAGAACGGATGAGAAATATAATAAATAAGGTTGATTCAAAAATAGATTATATATCGATAGTAGACCCTGATTCCTTGAAGGATGTAAGTATTATCTCCGGGAGGGTATTAATTGCCTTGGCGATCTGGATAGGCAGGGCGAGACTGATAGATAATATTATAGTAACCAGAAACCAGTAACCAGAAAAATCTGGTTTTTGCACTCTGGTTTCTCCGAGGAGAAAGGTATGTTACGCTTAATGTATAAATCCAAGATACATCGCGTTACCGTAACCGAGACCAATCTGGATTACGAAGGCAGTATCACTATTGACAGCCGTCTTATGAAAGAGGCAGATATCCTTCCCCACGAGAAGGTCCACGTGCTCAATCTCAATAATGGCTCAAGATGCGAAACCTATGCAATAGAAGGGGAAAAAGATTCCGGTCTGATCTGTGTCAACGGAGCAGCCGCTCATCATTCAAAGGTAGGTGACAAGATAATAGTCATTGCCTATGCCTTGATGGAGGACAAAGAAGCCCGGGAGATTAAACCGAAAATTATACTGGTGGATGAGAATAACAGGATGAAATAAATAGCACTGATTAGTACGAATTCAGATACTATATTCTAACTCGCGGATGCTGAAGATTATACCAGGGGAAACAAAATGAAATGGACCCAAAAGAGCCAGGAAAAATATAACCGGGATTTAAAAAATAAGATAGTTAAATTGAAAAAGAAACGGAACGCAGTCATTCTCGCCCATAATTATCAGCGGCGGGAAGTCCAGGATATTGCCGATATAAAAGGGGATTCTCTGGCTTTAAGCAGGGCTGCTGCTGAGACCGATAGTGATGTGATAGTAGTTTGTGGGGTCAGGTTTATGGCCGAGACCGCC
>JAUWXU010000013.1 GCA_030616145.1 Candidatus Omnitrophota bacterium
AGGATAGTTGCCTGCCTGCCAACCATCCTCCTGAAGCCGCCGGCATCAAACATAATCATTACTGCAAAAATTAAGGTTACTGCAAAAAGGCCTGTGTCAAAACCAAAATGGAGGCCAACAGCGGTACTCAAGGCAGCAACAGTAGCGGTATGGGCGCTGGGCATTCCACCCGGCTCATAAATCCACCTGAAATTAAATCTTCTTTCTTTCTTTACGCCAATGATAATCTTAATAACCTGGGCTAGTAGCCAGGCAGAGAAAGTAACTAAAAAAACCTGGTTTCTGCTTATCTGAATAAAAAAATTAGGCATCAGACAACTCCTTATTTAATTAATCTTCTAACTGGACCGAATGTATATCTGTGAAAAGGCGAAGGCCCATATTTATTCAAAGAATTGAGGTGTCCCCTGGTAGGATATCCTTTATGTCGAGAAAATCCATAACAAGGATAAAGCTTGTCATAGGCCATCATAATCCTGTCTCTTATCACTTTGGCTACAATAGAAGCAGCAGCAACAGATATACTTTTCTGGTCACCCTTTATAATATTGAGTGTTGGATAGGGAACCGAAATACGGATTGAGCCATCAATTAAAAGATAATCGGGCGAAACTTTCAATCTGAGTATAGCAATCTCCATTGCCCTAATAGTGGAATTGTAAATATCCCTTTCATCTATAATCCCTTCACTTATAATTCCCACCCCCACTATAGAACTGGACATAATTTGCGGAAATAACTGATTGCGCCTCTGGGGAGACAATTTTTTTGAATCATTTATTCCTTTAATATTCCTGCCTAAAATTACCGCACTGGCCACCACTGGACCAGCCAGAGGACCCCTTCCTGCTTCATCCACACCGGCTATCAAACGATAGCCTAATTTTCTAATTTTATTCTCATAATAGCGCATGATTCATCGTGCGTATTGCGAAAAGTTTTTTTAAGCACAATACGTAATACGAGATACACAATACGAAATTTAGTTATTTCTTCCTCAGATAATAAAGCTTAGCTCTTTTTGCCTTATCCTTCTTAACAATCTCTATTCTCTCAATATTGGGGGAATGAAGCTGAAATGTCTTTTCTATTCCCACGCCGTAAGAAACTCTTCGGACAGTAAAAGTCTGTTTTAAACTCGCTCCTTTTCGGGCAATAACTTTTCCCTCAAAGGCCTGAATTCGGACAGTGCCAGCTTCAACTACTTTAAGATAAACCCTGACAACATCGCCAATGTCAAACTTCTGGATATTCTTCTTAAGATATGGTTTTTCGCAAATATCAACCTTGTTCATAGTAAATTCTCCTCAGATAACAGGTCTGGTCTTTTGTTCTTCGTATTTTTTATTGCTTCGTTGTGCCGCCATCTTGCAATAACGGCATGGTTACCGCTTAAAAGCTCGGCAGGGACCTTCATATTTCTGTAAACAGCCGGACGGGTATACTGGGGATATTCTAATAATGAATTCTGAAAAGACTCCAGAATGGAAGAATCCTTATTCCCCAGTACGTCGGGAATAAGTCGAATTACACTATCAATCAAAACTGTGGCGGGCAATTCACCACCAGTAGTAATATAATCCCCGATAGAAACTTCATCGGTAACCAAATATTTTCTAACTCTTTCATCAACCCCCTCATAATGGCCGCAGATAATTATTAGATATTTACGCCGGGAAAATTTCTTCAGCAATTCCTGATTTAATTTCTGGCCCTGGGGGCTGAGAAGAATTATCCTCGGTCTTTTTACCTTATTCAATTTTTTAACATATTCTACCGCTTCAAAAATCGGATCGGGCTTCATTACCATGCCCGGACCTCCGCCAAATGGCTTATCATCACAGGTTCTGTGTCTATCTTTTGTAAAATCTCTCAGATTGTGAATCTTTATCTTTACCAAACCCCTCCTGACAGCCCTTTTTATAATAGATTCGGTCAGGGGGCCATTAAAAATCCTGGGGAAAAGTGTCAAAACGTCTATTCTCATCTAATGCTTATTTCTTAATGCCCTTTTTCTTAAAAAGAGCACCTACTGCCTTAGAAGGTTTAGCCCCTTTTCCTAACCAATAAATGGCCTTTTCTTTATCAATCTCCAGCAAATGAGGGTCCTTAGTAGGATTGTAATAGCCAATGATTTCAATCGCCCGGCCATCGCGCGGCATCCTTGAATCGCAAACTACAATCCGGTGATGTGGTCTCTTAGTAGTCCCCAATCTTTTCAATCTGATAACTACTGACATATTTCACCTCGTTTACCTCTTCACTCTTTTTATATTAGCCCCCAATCCGGCTAATTTCTCTTCCATCCTTTCATAACCCCTATCCAGATGATACACCCGAGAAATTACTGTCTGGCCTTCAGCGACCAGACCAGCCAATACCAAGGCCGCGCTGGCCCTGAGATCAGAAGCCATAACCTGGGCTCCACTTAAGCGTTTAATTCCATTTATAATGGCACTGGAACCTTCCAAGTATACGCGGCAACCCATTCTGATTAATTCGCTAACATGTAAAAATCTCCGGGGAAAAACCTTTTCAGTAATAACGCTTATTCCTTCTGTTACACTCATCAGGGCTGTCATCTGAGCCTGCATGTCTGTCGGAAAACCCGGATAGGGTAAAGTGGTAACATCAACAGGCCTAATCGGATCCTTTACTCTTACCTTTATCTTTTTATCTATTTTAATTATTTCAACACCCGCCTGTTTAAGTCTATCTGCTATTGCACTAATATGCCGCAGATTCGCATTGACTATATTAATATTTCCTCCGGTAATAGCTGCTGCTATCATATAAGTACCTGTCTCGATTCGATCGGGCATTATGCGATGTTTGGCGCCCTTAAGTTCATTCACTCCCTTTATAATAATCCGATGGCTGCCAGCGCCTTTTATCTTTGCACCCATTTTAGTTAGAAAATTTGCCAGATCCAGAACCTCCGGTTCACAGGCCGCATTTTCAATCACGGTCTCGCCCCTGGCCAGAACAGCTGCCATCATTACATTACAGGTGGCCAGAACTGAGGAACCAAATGGACCGCCGAGATAGATATTATCGTTGCCGCTTAATTGTTCAGCCCGGGCTATAATATATCCATGCCTTATATCTATATCAGCTCCCAAGGCCGCCAGACCCTTAAGGTGTAAGTCAATGGGCCGGGTGCCAATAACGCATCCCCCGGGCAACGAAATACGTGCCTTCCTTTGACGGGCAAGCAATGGCCCCAGAAGACATATGGATGCCCGCATAGTAGAAACAAATTCATACGGTGCTTCATAGCCAACGAAATTCCCCGGTTCGACCCTCACGCTATTTCCTTCAAAATTTACCTTCACCCCCAGAGATTCCAGGAGCTTTTTCATGGTATTAATATCTCTCAGGCGAGGAACATTTTCAATTATCGAGGTCTCTTCACTGAGCAGGCTGGCTGCCAATATGGGCAGGGCGGAATTCTTAGCCCCGGAAATCTTTACTGTACCTTTCAGTTTTTGTCCGCCTTTAATAATAATCTTCTCCATGTACCCTCGCTACACTCGGGAGAAACCAGAAACCAGAGTACAAAAACCAGAACTTTTAAAAAACTTGCTTATTTTTTCCATTCTGGTTTCTGGTTACCGGTTACTGGTTTCTTTTTAGCTATCATTACTCTATCAATGCCATTATAGTCTTTGATAATCTTAGGAACTTCAAATTTCCCTAACTGAGAAACCCTTTTGTGAATTTCAGCAGACTGGCCTGCCCCTATCTCCAATGCCAACCATCCGCCGTTCTTCAAATATCTATCTGCCTGTCTGATAATCTCTGTTAAGACAAAAAGCCCATCCTCCCCGCCATCCAACGCCAATGAGGGTTCATAGCCTACCTCTGGCGGTAATGCTGGCAGGTCACCAGTTCTGATATAAGGCGGATTTGAAACTATTAAGTCAAACTCCTGCTTTCTGCCCAACCCTTCAAATATGTCCTTCTGACAAAAACTAACCCTATCCAGAATTTTATGTTGACGGGCATTTAAGGCGGCTATCTTAAGCGCAGGTTTTGATATATCTATAGCCAGAACTCGCGAGTGGGATATAAACCGGGCCAGAGTAACTGCTATATTACCACAACCCGTACCTATGTCAAGGATGAAGGCAGATTCGGGAATCCGGTTATCCATGATCGCCTCTATTAAAATTTCTGTCTCAGGCCGGGGAATAAAAACATCCCGGTTAACCTTAAAATCCAAGCCCATAAACTGGGATGAACCGATTATATATTGTAAGGGCTCTCCCTTCGACCTTCTTTTCAAAAGGCCTTGATATCTTTTCTGTAAATCCGGCAACGGCAATAAATCACGCCTGATATATAGATCAATCGGTTGGCAACCCGCTAGATGGCTTAATAGAACTTCACTTTCTTTCATCTTGTTCCTTTCTGTCTTCAACGGCCAAAGCAGAAATTAATTCGTTAAGGTCTCCGCTGAGAATGGCATCAAGCTTATAAAGGGTCAGACCAATCCTGTGGTCAGTAATCCTTTGGGCCGGGAAATTATATGTCCTGATTTTCTGACTGCGATCTCCGCTGCCCACCAGAAGTTTGCGGTGACGGGAAATTTTTTCCCGCTGCTGGTTCATCTTTAGATCCAGAAGTCGGGAACGAAGGATCCTCATTGCCCTAGACTTGTTTTTATACTGCGACCTTTCATCCTGACAGCTAACCACAAGTCCAGTGGGAAGATGGATAAGCCGGACAGCTGAATCAGTGACATTCACATGCTGCCCCCCTGCGCCGCTGGAGCGGAAGGTGTCTATCCGCAAATCCTTAGGCTCAATCTTAATATCTACCTCTTCGGCTTCCGGCATTACGTAAACAGTGGCTGCCGATGTATGTATCCGCCCGCCTGCCTCGGTAAGCGGAACACGTTGAACTCGATGAGTACCACTTTCGTACTTGAACTTTTCAAAGGCCCCTTTACCCTTTACCGAAAATATAATTTCCTTCAAACCACCTATTCCAGTAGGATGAGTATCCATTGCCTCAATCCTCCAACCGTGGGATTGGGTAAACTTGCTGTACATCCTGAACAAGTCAGCGACAAAAAGGGCTGCCTCTTCTCCTCCTGTCCCGGCCCTGATTTCAACAATTATATCTCTGTCCAACTCCGGCTCCGGCGGATAAACAAGCAGGTTTAATTCCTTTTGACAGGCCTTCATTTTCTTTTCCAACCCAATCTTTTCTTCCCTGGCTAGCTCTTTAAATTCCTCTTCCTGAGGCTCCCTATCCAAAAGTTCATTCACCTTAAAGAGCTCCTGAAATATTTTCTTATATTCCTCGTATTTTGAGACTACCTTAGAAATGCTGGCTAATTCCTTGGCATACTTTTGATATTCATTGCTGTCAGATATCACCTTTGCATCGGAAAGTAAAATCTCTAATTCCCGACAACGTTTTGATAATAATTCTAATTTTTCAATTATATCCCTGTTCATAAATTCGCTTCGTTTATTTAAACTGTTAAATTGTTAAACTGCTAAATTGCTATATTGATAGCTTTTCGTTAATAAATTTAATAAGATGATTTGATTCCTTTAGTTTAATAGTTTAGCAATATAACAATTTAGCAATATCTTTATTATTTGCCGTACTTCTTTCTAAACTTCTCAACCCTGCCAGCAGAATCAACCAATTTCTGCTTACCACTAAAAAAGGGATGGCACTTGCTGCAAATCTCCACCTTGATATTCTGCTTGGTGGAACGGGTATGAATTGCCTCTCCGCAGGCACAAACTATTGTGCTCTCTTTGTATTGGGGGTGAATTCCTTTTTTCATTTTTATTTCTCCTTTAAAAGTGATTACACAGATGTGATCTGTCCGCCGGTTAGCGGGTTAATCGGCTAACTAATCAAATGATCGCTGATTTATTCATACCTATCAGAAATTCGGCATTAGTCTTGACCTTTTTCAACTTGCCAATCAACAATTCCATTGCCTCTACGCTGGATACTTCAGTTAAAATTTTTCTCAAAATCCACACTTTATTTAGCTCTTCCGGATTCAGCAATAATTCTTCCTTGCGAGTATTGGATCTCCGCACATCAATAGCGGGATAAACCCTTCTCTGAAATATATTTCTATCTAATTGCAACTCCATATTTCCTGTTCCCTTAAACTCTTCAAAGATAACTTCATCCATACGGCTACCCGTATCTACCAGGGCAGTAGCGATTATGGTTAAACTTCCTCCTTCTTCAATGTTCCGGGCGGCACCAAAAAACCGTTTAGGTTTCTGCAGGGCATTGGAATCCACTCCTCCTGAAAGTATCTTTCCGCTATGGGGAACAATGCTATTATAGGCCCTGGCTAAACGGGTAATACTATCCAGGAGAATAACTACATCGCGTTTATGCTCAACTAATCTTTTTGCCTTTTCCAAAACCATCTCAGCCACCTGGACGTGACGTTCGGATGGTTCATCAAAAGTCGAACTTATCACCTCACCTTTAACTGAACGCTCCATATCTGTTACTTCTTCCGGTCTTTCATCAATCAAAAGCACCATTAACAGCGTCTCCGGATAATTGGTAGTAATGGAGTTAGCAAACTTCTGCAGAAGAACGGTCTTGCCGCTGTAAGGCGGCGCTACTATCAATCCCCGCTGACCTTTTCCCACCGGCGCAAGCAAGTCCATTACCCTCATTGAAATTTCTTCAGGGACAGTCTCTAAAATAAAACGTTCACGGGGATAGGTGGGCGTCAAATTATCAAAGAGAATCTTGTCTTTTGCCGAATCAGGACCTTCAAAATTTACCGCTTCTACTTTGAGCAGCGCGAAATATCTCTCTCCCTCTTTAGGGGGACGAATCTGGCCGCTAACAGTATCGCCAGTCCTTAACGTAAACCGCCTGATTTGAGAAGGGGATATATAGATATCGTCGGGGCAGGGCAGATAGTTATAATTAGGGCTGCGCAAAAATCCGAAACCATCGGGTAAAATTTCCAATACACCTTCTCCAAACATCAACCCACTTTTTTCGGCCTGGGCCTGCAAAATCTTAAATATCAATTCCTGCTTTTTTATTCCGCTAATTCCGTTTACCTTCATCTGTCGCGCCAACTTATTCAACTCCGACATCTTCATACTTTTTAAGCTTACGATATCCATCTTTTTTGTTTGATCTTCATCCATTTTTTATCTCCTCCCAAATTTTCTTGACCTGTCTTCGCGTATCATTTTTTCTTCCATTATTATCAATAACATAATCGGCGATGGCTATTTTTTTAGAAAGGGGCAACTGAGATCTTATTCTTTTAAGAATCTGAGCCCGAGAAATCCCTTTTTGTTTCAGAGACCTGGCTATTTGTTCAGTGCGATTTAATTTAACCACTATTAAAGTATCTACCTTTTTTGCCAGACCGGCCTCAATTAATAAAGGGGCATCAATTACCACAATTTCGTCTTTTCTGCTATTTTCAATTTTTCGGAGACGGCTGGCTATTTCCCTGATAACTAACGGATGAATTATCCTCTCCAATTTTCTTAAATCCTGCCGTTTTCTAAAAACTATCTTCGCCAATTTATCCCGGTTAATGCTCTGATTTCTATTCAATATAGCTGTACCGAACCAATGGACAATTTTTCTCCAGGAGTTTGTGCCCGGGCAAAGCAGTTTATGTGCTATGCTGTCGGCATCCAGAACTTTGGCGCCAAACTCTCTAAACATCCCTGCCACTGTGCTCTTGCCGGTCCCAAAACTACCCGTAAGCCCGATAACTATCACTTCAATACCTCATTCGTCGTGCGTATTGCCTAAGACCTGAACATAATATACGATACGTATGACACAATACGAAATTTAGTTATTTTTAAGTGGCTTATGCCTCAAACCAATTCTTCCCTGTCTTGATATCGACCTTGACCGGAACCTTAAGGGGAATTACCTTTTCCATTTTTTCTTTTACTAACTTTTTAACCTTTTCTAACTCATCCGCCGGAACTTCAAAAACAAGTTCATCATGAACCTGCAGAATCATCCGGGCTGATAACTTCTTTTTCACCAGCTCACTATCAATATTGATCATCGCCACTTTAATCAAATCAGCTGCCGAGCCCTGAACAGGGGTATTTATAGCTGTTCTTTCGGCAAATTCTCTAATTGATTTATTGGGGCTATTTATCTCCGGGATATAACGCCGGCGGTTAAGGATCGTGGTTACATAACCACTATTTTTCGCCTTTCTGATTTGAGAAGCAATATATTCTTTGACCTTCGGGTATCTGGCAAAATAGGAGCTGATAAATTCTTCTGCCTGGCCTATTTCAATACCCAAAGATTTTGCTAAACCGTAACTACTCATTCCGTAGTTTATTCCAAAATTGACCATCTTGGCTGTATTTCTCATTTGAGGCGTTACATCCTTTTCTTCCGTTCCGAAGACCAATGAGGCAGTATAGGTATGAATGTCCAGTCCTTTCCTGAACGCCTTGATCAGATTCTCGTCTTCTGAAAGATGGGCCAGCAGTCTTAATTCGACCTGGGAATAGTCGGCTGAAACCATTACTGAAGTGGCCTTGCCAGGCACAAAGGCCTTTCTAATTTCCCTGCCCGTTTCGGTCCTAATCGGGACATTCTGCAGATTGGGTTGTGAGCTGCTCAGCCGGCCAGTGGCAGTAACTGTCTGGTTGAATGAGGTATGCAGGCGACCTGTTCGACGGTTTACAAGCTGCGGTAACGCATCCACATAGGTAGATTTAAGCTTGGCTAATTCCCTGTATTCCAATAAAGTTGCCGGTAACTGATGCATCGAAGCCAGCTTGGCCAAAACCATTACATCTGTAGAAACGCCGGTCTTTGTTCTTTTAACCACCGGCAATTTCAGTCTCTTAAATAGAACCTCGCTTAGCTGTTTTGGTGAATTTATGTTAAATTCTATCCCTGCCAGACGGTATATGTCTTCGGTAAGTTTCGCCAAAGCGTCTTCTATCCTCTTGGACATCGTATTTAAAATCCCGGCATCTATCGCAACCCCATTCATCTCCATCCTGGCCAGCACCTTAATTAAAGGAATTTCTACTTCCTGAAAAAGTTTATACAGACCTTTTTCTTGCAATTTGGGCTCCAAAACCTTTTTGAGGCGGAAAGTAATATCTGCATCCTCGCAACTGTATTCACATACCTTTTCGACGGCAACGTCTTTTATATTCAGCCTGTCCTTGCCTTTCCCGAGCAACTCCTTTAAGGAAATCATCTTGTAATCTAAATACTCCAAGGAAATCTCATCCAGGGAATGACGGGACTCCAAAGGATTAAGTAAATATGAAGCGACCATCGTATCAAAGGATATCCCCTTTAAATCTATTCCAAGATTAGAAAGGATTATAAGCTCATATTTAATATTCTGGCCGTATTTTTTTACCTTCTCGTCTTCCAGAATTGGTTTAAGTGTTTTGAACACGTAATCCGGTTCCAATCCCTGGCCGAAAGGCCCATCCTGCCCGGAAACATTGAAAGAAACATAGTAGGCCTTGCCCTCTTCCCAACAAAAAGAAATTCCTACAGGCTCAGCCTTCATTGGATGCTGGCTGGTTGTTTCAAAGTCAAAAGTTATTTCTTTCAATTTCCTGATTTTATCAAATAGGCGGTCAAATTCCTTTTTAGATGAAACCAACCGGTAATCAGCTCCTGAGCTTTCGATACCTGAAGATAGTTCTTTCAGTAAAGATTTGAATTCAAGCTCTTTAAAAAGTCTGTATAATTTTTTGCTATCAGGTTCTTTGATCTTAACCTCAGCGAAATCTATATCTAGGGAAAGATTGGTATTAAGAGTAACCAACTCCTTACTCAACCTTGCCTGCTCAGAAAACTCCTTAAGTGCCTGATAAAGGCGGGGATTCTTTATCTTGTCAATATTGGCAAGGACGTTTTCCATAGTGCCGAATTTTTTAATCAGTTGGATAGCGGTCTTTTCTCCTATTCCGGGGACACCTGGTACATTATCTATTGAATCTCCGGCTAAAGCCATAATCTCAACTATCTTTTCAGGTTCAACGCCATATCTCTGTTTTACCATTTCCCGGTCATAGATCAGATTTTCCTTGTGCGGACTGTAGATCTTTATCCAGGAATTCACCAACTGAAGCATGTCTTTATCGCCAGTAGCTATATAAACATCCAATCCCTCAGCCTGCGCCCTTCTTGCCAGAGTAGCTAAAACATCATCTGCTTCAAATCCCTTTTTTTCAAAAATGGGGATCTTGTAGGCCTCAACGACTTCCTTAATTGAAGACATCTGCTCTGCCAGCTGATCAGGCATTGGTTTACGCTGAGCTTTATAATTCTCAAACTTTTTATGGCGAAAGGTGGGTCCGGGCAGGTCAAAGGCAATGGCTAAATAAGTGGGTTTTTCTTCTTTAATAATCTTATTCAGCATGGTTATAAAACCATACACGGCATTAGTTGGACGACCCCGGGAGGTAGTCAAGTGCCTGATAGCATAAAATGCCCGATAACAAAAAGAGTTCCCGTCAATAAGAAATAGCTTTTCAGGCATAAAGTTCTATTGATTTAAAAATGAGTTTACGATTAAATTAGGCATCAGGAAAATTCTTCAGAAATTTCAAGATGGGACTAA
>JAUWXU010000116.1 GCA_030616145.1 Candidatus Omnitrophota bacterium
GGCTTATTAAAACGATAAATGAATTTATTGACCAGGATGCGATTCCCCACCCTTAATGTTGGTTCCATTGAAGAAGTAGGAATCTTGAAGGCCTGGACAACAAATGTCCTGATTAGCATTGCTAAAATAAAAGCAATAAGAAGAGATTCGACCCACTCGCGAATAATCCGCTTTCTTTCTGGTTTCATCTATCTACTCCAATCACTTTGGTTAATTGATCAATATCTTTTTTGAAAAATTTCTCTTTAAAAAGTTCTTTTAATTAACCACTCAGCACTCACCAGTTATTTAGTGGTCAAAATGGCCATAAAGGCCTCTTGGGGAATCTTGACATTTCCGAACCGTTTCATACGTTTTTTGCCCGCTTTTTGTTTTTCCCAGAGCTTGCGTTTACGGGTAATATCTCCACCGTAACATTTGCCAGTTACATGTTTACCAAGGGGTTTAATCGACTCCCGGGCAATTATCTGGCTACCGATAGCTGCCTGGATTACTACTTCAAAAAGCTGTCGGGGAATCAGTTTTCTAAGTTTGCTGGTTAACATTTGCCCCTTACTCCGGGCCCTTTCTTTGTATACTATGGAAGACAAATTCTCACAAATCTTTCCATTAATCAAAATATCCAGTTTCACCAGTTTACTGGCAACATATCCCTTAAATTTGTAATCCAGGGAGCCATAGCCACGGGTAATTGATTTTATTTTATCATAGAAGTCAACCAGTATCTCTGATAAAGGAAATTCATAATTTAGAAGGACACTTTCGACATCCAGATATTCTGTATCCTTGTAAATTCCGCGCCTGGATTGGGCCAGCTCCATTATGGTCCCTAACGACTCCTTGGGTGTAATTATAACTGCTTCGACATAGGGTTCAAGTATCTGGAGTATGCGCTGAGGAGATGGAAGTTTGGCCGGGTCATCAATGGTTATTACGCTGCCATTTCTTTCCTTAACTTGATATTTAACACCAGGGGCAGCGGTTATCAAATCAAGCCCAAATTCTCTTTCTAAACGCTCCTGGACTATCTCCATATGCAAAAGGCCTAAAAATCCACACCTAAAACCCAGCCCAAGAGAAGCTGAACTCTCCGGCTCATATATCAGACCGGAGTCATTAAGTCGTAATTTTCCAAGCGCTTCGCGCAACATGGGATGGTCTTTGCTATTTATCGGATAGAGGCTACAAAACACCAGAGGAAGGATTTTTTTATAACCAGGCAGGGCTTCTTTACAGGGAGAGACGACATTGGTAACTGTATCACCAACGCTGACCTTATCTGCCTCTTTTATATTGCAGGTTATATAGCCTACCTGACCGCAGGATAACTCTCCAACCTTGAAAGGCCGAGGAGTAAAGATTCCAACTTCCTCAATCTTATAAACCTCTCCGGTAGAGATTAGCTTTATCTCCGTATTCGGCCGAAGATAACCATTCATTACCCTCAGGTAGATAATAACCCCTTTAAAGACATCAAATTTTGAATCAAATATCAGTCCCTGAAGAGGGGCATCGTTTCTTCCTTTGGGGGATGGGATGCGT
>JAUWXU010000091.1 GCA_030616145.1 Candidatus Omnitrophota bacterium
GGGGCGCTTATGTATGTGGGGAGTCTGGTAGCTGTATCAATGACCAGAGAGATAGGGCCTCTGCTTACCGCCATCGTCGTTGCTGGCCGGTCCGGTTCAGCTATGGCAGCAGAATTGGGAACAATGAAGGTTTAAGAGGAAATAGATGCCCTGGAGACAATAGGGATAAATCCGGTCAAATTTTTAATTGCCCCCCGTCTGCTGGCCATACTGATTATGCTGCCTTGCCTGACTATCCTTGCTGATTGCGTAGGGATGTTCGGCGGCTATATTATCGGGACAACCAATCTGGGTATATCCAGCGGGCTGTATATCTCCAAGACTATCGATGCCCTGGTATTAAAGGATATATTTACCGGACTTATAAAGAGTGTGGCCTTTGCTGGAATTATTGGAATAATCGGCTGCTATGAGGGATTCATCGTCAAGGGCGGAGCAGAAGGGGTTGGCAAATCCACCACTACTGCGGTGGTAAATTCCATTATATTAATCATAATAGCTGATTGTTTCTTTACGGCAGTATTTTATTTTATATTTCCTTAACCGCAAACGGCGCAAAGAGTGCAACCACAAAACGTGTTTTGCGATCTTTACGAGAAATACAGGTTTTTGATCAATGACAGTTATAGAACTTCGCAATGTAAGTAAGACCTTTGGGAACAGAAAGATTCTGGATAATATCAGCCTGCAGATAGAAAAAGGCGAAACCATGGTCATTATGGGTGGTTCCGGTTGCGGCAAAAGCACCCTGCTTCGGATGGTAATCGGGACATTAAAGCCGGACTCCGGCGAAATCTTCATCAACGGAAGAGATATTACCAGATTGAATGAAGATGAAATGAACGAGGTTCGTAAAAAATTCGGGATGTTGTTTCAGAGCGCAGCCCTTTTTAATTCGATGAACGTTGGCGAAAACGTTGCCTTGCCGCTGCGTGAACACACTAAATTGAATGAATCAATTATTAATATAATGGTAAAGATGAAGCTTGAACTAGTAGGACTGACTGGATTTGAAAATTTGAAGACCTCAGAGATTAGCGGCGGGATGAAGAAAAGGGTAGGACTTGCCCGGGCTATTGCTATGGATCCCGAGATAGTATTCTATGATGAACCGGGGGCAGGACTTGACCCGATTGTAGCCAGTGTTATTGATAAACTAATTACTGATTTGAGCAAGAAATTAGGTATTACCTCGGTAGTGGTTACCCATGAAATGAATAGCGCCTTTCGCATTGCTGACCGGATAACTATGCTTTATCAGGGAAGAATTTTGGAGATTGGCACTCCGGAAGAAATAAAGAAAACCAGCAGCAAGGTGATACAACAGTTTATCAGCGGCTCTCCTGATGGGCCGATTCCACTTAAGAGGTCAAGCGCAGATTATCTTAAAGACCTGACTGGAGGTTAAGATGGATTATTTTAAGACAGAGATTAAGGCGGGTATAATGATTGTTGGGTGTGCAGTGATTTTGCTTATTTTAGTTTTTTATGTGGGAGGTTTTAATGTCTTAGAAGATAAATATCCCGTCAGGGTAAGATATAATTTTACCGGTGGATTGGATAAAAATGCGCCGGTCCGATTTGCCGGGGTCAAGGTAGGAGAGGTAAAAGATATCCGGCTGTTAAATGAGGAAAATGCCAACATAGAAGTTACCATCGCCATCGATTCGAAAGTGCGACTCCATCAAGATTCTCAGGCGTTTGTTAATACCCTGGGTTTTATGGGTGAAAAATATGTTGAGCTTACTCCGGGAACCACCGAGAGCCCGATAATTAAAGCAGGAGGGGTGATTATCGGTAGCGACCCTATCCAGATGGATGAACTTCTGAAAAAAGGACGAAAGATTGCCGATGAACTGGAAGGGGCAATAGGCAGTTTGCAGAAATTTCTCAACGATGCTGATGATTTAGTGGTTGCCAATAAAGAAGATATCCGGGAGATAATTATTAACCTGAAGGAAACCAGTATTCACGCCAAAGAGTTTGCCAAAACTATTGAAGAGAATCCCTGGAAGATTATCTGGAAGACCAAAGAAAAAAAGGAAAGGGATAAAATTGAAAAAGACGAATCGAAAAAGAAAAGAAGACCTTCCTCAAGAACAATAATAAGACGATAAAGGCAGTTAGTAGTAGTAACGCCTCCACCAAAAACCACTCCGGTAATAATAATAACTTGATAAATAAAATAGGCCCCAGTTCCTTACCCAGGGGCCATAATATGGCTGCCAGCCGGAGTAATTGGAATAGGGAGAGTAATAGTTTGAATAGAGGCTTGCTTCCTGGTCCCGTTTTATTTCGGCCCTTTTTTGTTCTAAAAACCATTTATCTTTATCGGAGATTTCCTGGTCAGCACTTCGCCGGCTTGCCTTCTGGATTTCCGGACTGATCTCTCCAGGAGAGGCAATCGTTTCTCCCAGCGCTTTCCATCCCGGCGGAGCGCTTAATGAATCGGAAACGTAGTTACATTCTTCGGCCTTTTTCATTTCTGTTAGGTTTTGATAGCAACTTTCTATCCTTCCCAATCCTTCGACGCTTTCTATTCTTTCGGCAATCAGAAATGCCTGGTCATAATACTCAATTGCCTGGCGAGGCATTCCTAAACTGACTAGTCCTTTCCCAGCTTCTATAAGCCCCCGCCAGTCTTCGTCTTTAGTAGAGAATTTAGCTGCCCATCTAAATGCTCTAGCAGCTTTCTGTTTGGTGGCCAATTTTGCCTGGACGCTGTTGTAGGCATAGCCGCAGGCTATACAAGCCCGCCAGTCCTTTTGCCGTTTGGCAAATTCAAAGGCCTTGTCAAACAAGGGTATGGCCTGTTCATCTTCGTCAAGGGCCAGCAGGCCATAGCCGCTATCGATACAACCCTGCCAGCTTCTGGCCTTCTTTGCCAACCGGCCGGCCTTTTTAAACCATTCGAGAGCTAAGTCTTGATCCTGT
>JAUWXU010000088.1 GCA_030616145.1 Candidatus Omnitrophota bacterium
GCCAGATACCTGAAGAATGTTCATCGGCAAAAGCCGGGCAATAATCTCATTCACTGCTGCCTGGATGCCAATATCTCCGCCGGCATACTGAAATTCTATTTTCTCGTCCCGATGGTGGTCTTTTATCCACTGTTTGGTGGCAGAAATAATATTATTTATAGTACTGGCCTTGTGGTCTTTTAAATCAAACTTCAGGTTGGCAAACTGATAATTAAGGCTTACCACCGGAGCAAAGTCACCGGGAAAAGAAGAGATAGAATAAAGAAAAAGATATTCGGCAATAGTCCGGTCGTCTTCGGGAACAGTAAAATAACGCCTGTCTCCAGCGAACATAGCAGCATTAAGCCCTTTTACATAGTCCACCAAAGATAAACTATAACCTACCTCCGGCACCTTCTGGCTTAAATGTCTCTGCAGGGCCTCCATCTCTTTAAGGACAGATGAATCAACGAGACATTCCTCCTCTGTGCCTTTGACAAAAATATAATAAGGATTAGACCCGCTAAAATTATCATTAACAACCCGCTCAGCAACATTATATCGGGAATCCGGATAGAGGATTGATGAACCAATCTCATTATCACCAACGACCAGCTGAGAAGCGCCCTTGATACCTGCCAGCGCCAGAACTAAAAATAAGGCAACGATTATCCAGCGGGAACGTTTGCGTTCAACAAGATGGGCGATCCCGGCCATTAACCTATTGACAAACGTAGTCGTGTCCTCCCTTTCTATTTCTATTCTTCGAGGCCTGGGCATATAAGAAAGCATGGCTGGAATAAAAATCACGACGGTAAAAAATATGCTTAGCACCCCTACCCCGCTGGCAATAGCCATACCTTTAATCATCAGCAGGGGAATTATCATTAAAGACATGAACCCTATTCCATCGGTAACCAGAGAGCTGACTGCCGGAATAAATAATTCTCTTAAGGTCCCTTTCGCCGCATCTTTTGATTCTAACCCCCGATTGATTTCTTCATAATATCTTTTAATCAACTGAACTGAATGGCTCACGCCTAATGCCAGTATCAAAAAAGGGACCAGCATGGTGGCAGGATTAAGCTGAAATCCGCAAAGCGTAAGAATGCCCAGTCCCCATACCACAGCCATCAAACTTGAAAAGATAGGAAGCAATACCCCCCTTTTTGACCTGAAGGCAAAATACAAAATCCCTACCATTATAAGCAGTGTAACCAAAAACACCTTAACCATTCGGGGCAGATAAAAATTGAGCCAGCCTTCCAATATTGGCCGGCCGGCAATATATATTTCGGTATTAGAATCCCTTTCCAGGGCAATAATCTGGTTTAATTCTTTAAATATTCTTTTTGAAGGAACATCAGAGGCAAAATCCGCCTGGATCAAGGTCGCCTTCAAGCCCTTGGAGACCATAACCCTGTAAATAAGAGGATTTCTGGTAGCTATTGCCTTAAGCCGGGCCAGTGCTTCCTGCGTTGTTGGAGCCTCACGCATCAGGCGTTTTGTGACAAAACCCTCCGGCGTAGCAACAGTATTTTTAACCTTGCGGGCTGAAAGCGACACCACCCGACCGGCATTTATCCCGTCCATCAGATAAAGTTTGTGGGTAATCCTATCTACCTTGGCCAAGGTATCATAATTAAAGATATCGCCCTCTTTTACCTGGATGGTAATTGAGACCTGATTTAATCCGCCGAATATTCGGGTAAGTTCTTTTTGAACAAGCACATAGGGATGCTTCTGGGGGGCAAAATCACCGAGATTGGTCTGGAAGGTTATGTTGCGTATCGTGTAGAGAAAAAACAGGGTGAGCCCGATATTGAGGACAATAAATAACCACCTGAATCTTATTATAAATTCGCTGAATGTCCGGGGGAGATTTTTGAACATTTAAACTGGGACCTGTTTCAATTCCTCTTTTTTAATCTTACCGCTTGATGTCTTGGGTAAGAAATCTGTAAATTCCACTATCTGGGGAACCTTAAATTTGACCAGCCGCTTACGGCAAAAAGAGCGGATTTCAGTTATAGTTGCCTTTTCGCCAGGTTTTAATACGATTACCGCCTTTACTGCTTCTCCACGCAGTTTATCGGGCACCCCAATTACTGCCACCTCCTGCACCTTGGGATAGTCATGGATAATATGTTCTACCTCGGGAGAATAGACATTCAATCCGCCGACAATAATCATGTCTTTTTTCCTGCCTTTAATGTAGAGATGCCCCTGTTGATCAAGACATCCCAAATCACCTGTGTGCAACCAACCGTCTCTGATCGTCTCTCTAGTCATCTCTGGTTCTTTATAATAGCCAACCATCACCGGCCAGCCCTTGATTACTACCTCACCTATCTCTCCGACAGGAACTTCTTTATCGTTGTTGTCGAATATCTTTATTTCATTCCAGGGACCAAACCGGCCGACGCTTTCTACCTTGTTGGGGTCACTTACTGTATTTGGTGCTGAAGTCTCGGTCATTCCCCAGCCATTAAACAATGGTGCGTTGGGACAATATTTTCCAAATCTCCTGAGCATATTGGGGTCGCTGGGCGCACCAAAGACGTCTGCCCCGAGAAGAGAACTGAGGTCATATTTTTCAAACTCCTTCAGCTGAAGCGCGGCAATAAACATCGAGGGAACCATAAAGAAAAATGTCACCCTGTGCTTTTCAATATTCCTTAAAAATTCCATCGGGATAAACCGCTCCATAAGGACGCCGGTAGAACCAAAGACAGCCATAAATTGGAGATAGACAAGTCCTGCTAAATGAGAAAATGGAATCGGGCATAATAAAATATCAGTTAACTTTGTTATCTTAAGATATTCAAACAGCATAGGCGCATTATCCAGACTTTTATAATTCAACATCACTGCCTTTGGCTGGCCAGTAGGCCCTGAGGTATAGAAAAAGATTGCTACATCTTTATCGTCAATCTCAACAGATGCTAACTCCTCAGATTCCTTTTCTATTATTTCATTAAAACTTGAGAATCCTTCCTGGGGTGGGCCAAGACAAACCACGATATTTTTCAAATCTGGTAGTTCTTCAGACAGCCCTTT
>JAUWXU010000016.1 GCA_030616145.1 Candidatus Omnitrophota bacterium
CAATAACCATATCGTCATCAGAAAGGACTTAGGGTGTAGTCCCTGTTATCGAGACAGGTGCTATAAGAAGCATATCTGTATGGAAAAGATTACGGTTGATGAGGTGCTAAACGCTGTAAAAAGACAGCTGAAATATAACAATTTAAATAATAAGGATTTGGTATGAATATTTTATTACTGACAACACATCTGGACATTGGCGGGATATCCAACTATACCGTTTGGCTGGCTGAGGCCTTAAACAAGAAGGAGCATCGCGTGATAGTGGCTTCCAGCGGAGGAGAGTTGCTTACAGAACTGAACAAGAAAAACATCCCTCATTTCAAGGTTAATATCCGGACCAAGAAAGAAATCAGTCCTTTGTTGCTTCGAGCAGGTTCTGTTCTTGTTGAACTGGTAAATAAAAAAAATATAGATTTGATTCACGCCCAGACCCGCATAACTCAGCTGCTTGCTTACCATGTATCAAGGCTGACCAAAATTCCCTATGTTACTACCTGCCATGGTCTTTACAAAAAGCGACTGATCAGAAGAATTTTTCCCTGCTGGGGAGATAGGGTCATTGCTATTTCAGAGCCGGTAAGAGAAAATCTCGTTAATTACTTTAAGCTTCCCAAAGACAGGGTAAGATTGGTTCATAATGGATTAGATGCAGACCGTTTTTCCAGGCATTACTCAAAAGAGGAAAAGGAAAAGATAAAAAGAGATTATGGTTTAAAAGAAAAAGGCAAGGTGGTAGGTAATATTGCAAGATTGGTTAAGGTCAAAGGCCAGGAGTATATCTTGTGTGCCGCCAAAGAGATATTAAAAGTTAGACCCCGAACCCAGTTTTTAATAGTAGGAGGGGGGGAAGAAAAAGACCAGCTGATTAAGTTAGCAAAGAGGCTTGATATTACTGCCAATGTCTTTTTTACCGGGCCATTAAAAAAGGTAGAGGATGTTTTAGCGATTATGGATATTTTTGTCTTTCCCGCCTTCTGGCAGGAAGGATTCGGCCTTTCTATTCTGGAGGCGATGGTGAGTGGCTTACCGATAGTAGCATCTAACGTGGGGGGGATTTACACCCTGGTTAAGGATGATAAGACTGGTTTTTTGGTTCCCCCCAAGGATGTGCCCGGTTTGATAGATGCACTCCTTCGGCTTCTGGATGATAAAAAATTGGCCTCCCAGATGGGCCGGGCAGGCAGGGAGTTGGCCGTTCAGGACTTTCCATTAGACAAGGTGGTCAGCCAGATAGTTGATGTTTATAAAGAAGTTCTATAGATGATGCGGATATTAATCTTTGAGGTAAACTGGTTAGGAGATGTACTTTTTTCTACGCCCGCCATAAAGGCTATTAGAAAAAAATATCCTGACAGCCATATAGCGATTTTGGTAGTTCCTCGTTGTCGCCAGATATTAGAACACAACCCCTTTATAAATGAAATTATCATTTATGATCAGGACGAAAAACACCGGACTTTAGCGGGTAAGCTGAGGTTTATCAGTCAGCTGCGCCGGAGGCATTTTGATAAGGCCTTTATTTTCCACCGTTCTTTTACCAGGGCATTATTGATTTATTTAGCCGGGATTCCTCAGAGGATTGGTTATAGTACCAAAAGAAGAGGGTTTTTGTTGACCGAAAAGATAGCTGTTCCCGGCGAGAAATTGCACAAGGTGAAATATTTTCTAAATATGGTTCGGTCGGCAGGGATAGATACAGAAGCTGGATTTTGCGAATTTTATATATCAAATCAGGACAGGGCCTGGGTTTCACAAATCTTGGATAAACAGGATATAGATAAAAATGATTTTATAGTGGTTCTTAACCCCGGTGGTAACTGGGGTCCGAAGCGCTGGCCCCTGGAGAGATTTGCCGAAGTTGGTGACAAACTGGCAGAGCAATATGAGGCCAGGATTATCATTACCGGCGGCCCTAAAGATGAACAATGGGCTAGACAAATAGCTGCTTTAATGAGGCACCGGCCAATATCTTTTTGCGGAAGGACTGACTTGAATGAATTAGGGGCCCTGTTGGACAGGGCAGACCTGGTTATTTCGGCTGACTCTGGCCCAATGCACATTGCCGTGGCGCGGGGGACCAGGGTGATTGGGTTATTTGGCCCTACTTCTCCCCGAATTACCGGCCCCTATGGCAGAGGTAATTACACCGTACTCTGGAAAGATATAGGCTGCCCGGTGCCCTGTTATGATACTTCCTGTACGGACAACCGTTGCATGAAGGCAATAACCGCCGAAGACGTGTTAAAAGCAGTAAAACTGCTAAATCGCAAAGAGCGCAAAAGAAAATGATCACAAAGAGCGCAAAGATTTTTGTGTTCTTTATGGACAATTTGAGATGTTTAAAAATATTAGAAAAATTTTGGTCATTACCTTAACCAATATTGGCGATGTAATCTTAACTACCCCGGTAATTGGTATTTTAAAAAGAGAGTTTCCGGATGCCAGACTGAACGTTATGGTTGGTCCCCGGGCAAGGGGATTATTTGAAGGCGCACCAGGGATAGATTTAATTGTTTATGATAAACTTGTTTCAGCGAAGAAAAAGTCAAAATTGATATTCCGACTGCGCAAACAAAGATACGATTTAGTAATTGATTTACGCAACAGTATATTTCCTTTGCTTATCGGCACCAGATACAGAACTAGCCTTTTGTCGAAACCTCCTCCGGATATTGTTCATATGAAGGAAAGGTATCTCTATAAATTGACTTCTTTGGGAATATCTGTAGAGCAGGCCCCTTTCTTTATCTGGATTGGAGAAAGTGATGTCTCTCGCGCAAATGAACTTATCGACAGGGCCCAGATTGGCGCCGGGGACAGATTTGTGGCTATCAGTCCTGGCGCGCGCAGTGATATTAAGAGATGGTTTGCAAATGGCTTTGCCGAGGTTGCTGACCGATTAGTCGAAAAAGAAAAGGTTAAAATAATTATGATTGGCGACAAAGAGGACAAACCCTTAATCAGGAAGACAATTCAGATGATGAGGCATAATCCGATTGATTTGAGCGGCCGAACCAGCCTGAGAGAGATGGCGGCTGTTCTTAAAAGTTGCGTTTTGCACATTACTAATGACAGTGCTCCGATGCATATGAGTGTTGCTTTAGATGTGCCTACCTTGGCCATATTCGGGCCCACGAATTGGCATAAATACGGCCCTGCCGGCGGTCGGGATCTTATTGTTCACCCTAGGGTTAGATGTTCTCCCTGTGAGCAGGCAGAGTGCAGGTATAGTCACGAATGTATGAAATCTATTTCTCCTGACCAGGTCTATCGAATGGCCCGTCAAATGCTGGATGGTTGATTTTTTCAGGAAAAAGTGGTATAACTAACGGAGATTGCGGGTTTAAACTTAATAAGACAATGGATGATAGAGGATTGAAAAAGATTATTTCCAGCTTTAATCAGGTTAAAATTCTGGTCATTGGTGATTTTATGCTTGATGAGTTTATCTGGGGGGAGGTATCCCGCATTTCGCCTGAGGCACCAGTCCCGGTTGTCAGGGTTAAATCTGAATCATCCAGGCCCGGCGGGGCCCTCAATGTGGCTAATAATATTCATGCCCTCGGCGGAAAAGCCATTTCCTGTGGGGTAATCGGTGATGATGTCTATGGCCAGAGGTTGAGGGAGGTTTTGAAAAACAGGGGGATGAACCTTGACGGAATAATTGTTGACAGTTCTCGGCCTACCACCTTGAAGACCAGGATATTTGCCCGTCATCAACATCAAGTGGTAAGGGTGGACAGAGAAGATGGTAATCTTATTGCCGATAATATAATTGAAGAAATTCTAACATTTGTCCGTAAGAAGATTGATTTAATAGATATTATTTTAATCGAAGACTATGGCAAAGGTGTAGTTGGTCCCCGGTTGCTCAGCGAGGTTTTCGCAATTGCCAGAGAACATAAAAAGATGATAAGCGTTGACCCAAAGGAAGACCATTTTTCCTATTATAAAGGAGCAACTGTCATTACTCCTAATCATCATGAGGCGCAGATAGCGACCAGGATTAAAATGAAAGGCAGTGATGATAATGATGCCCTGACTAAAATAGGCAGGACTTTATTGGATGATTTAGACAGCCAGGCAGTCTTGGTTACCCTTGGCGAAGAAGGAATGTGCCTGTTTGAGGCGTCCGGGAATATAACGCGTATTCCTACTGTGGCCCAGGAGGTTTTCGATGTATCTGGAGCGGGTGATACAGTGATTGGGGCATTTAGTCTTGCCCTGGCCAGTGGCGCAAGTATGAAAGAAGCTGCCCATGTCTCAAATTACGCAGCCGGGATTGTGGTCGGGAAAGTAGGGGTAGCAGTAGCAACACAGCAAGAATTGCTGGAAAAGATTGGTTAATTGGTTAAATAAGGAGTGATGTAATGATGGACGTTATCGGTGTGATTCCGGCACGATTTGAATCTTCCAGATTCCCGGGCAAGGTGCTGGCCAACATTGCCGGTCGTACTATGATTCAATGGGTTTGGGAGGCAGCCAGCAAATCCACTATGTTGGAAGATCTGATTATAGCGACTGATGATGAAAAGGTAATTAAGGCAGTAGAGACTTTCGAGGGAAAGGCCGTTTTGACCTCCAGAGACTATTCTAGCGGTACAGACCGGATCTGCGAAGTAGTCAATCCTTTGGATGTTAAAGTAATTATAAATATTCAGGCCGATGAACCTTTAATTAACTCCAGTATGATTGATGAGTTAGCCAGGACCTTGCTGGAGGATACCTCTATTCAGATGGCTACTTTGAGATATAGAATCGAGGATAGTGATGAATTAGACGACCCGAATGTCGTTAAAGTAGTATCTGATAAAAATGGTTTTGCTTTATATTTTTCCCGTTCGTTAATACCTCGCAATCTATCTTCTACAGTGCAACAGATATATAAACATATCGGGATGTATGCCTATACCAAGGATTTTTTGTTTACTTTTGCAAACCTTACTCCCTCTTTTTTAGAACAGGCAGAGCAGCTTGAGCAATTACGTGCTTTAGAGCATGGCTATAAAATAAAAGTTATTGATGCAGGATGCGACTCTATCAGCGTAGATACTCCGCGTGATTTGGAAAAGGTCAGAGAGAAATTAAGATAGATTACTAAAACGCGAAGGACGGGATACAGAGATATGACCAGAGAAATAACCGTAGGTAAGGTAAAAATTGGTGGTGCAAACCCCCTTGTTTTGATTGCCGGTCCCTGTGTTGTTGAAGATGAACAGAGCGCTGTTTTTCACGCCGAGGCAATTAAGGAAATTGCCGAACGGGTGGGCCTGCCATTTATCTTTAAGTCCAGTTATGATAAGGCCAATCGTTCTTCCATTGACTCTTTCCGTGGTCCGGGCCTCAAGCAAGGCCTGGAGATATTGAGGATAGTCAGAGAAAAGACCGGTGTGCCGGTTTTAAGCGATGTCCACTGCCGGAGTGATGTTGAAATAGTAAAGGCCGTTCTGGATATCATTCAGATTCCTGCTTTATTGTCCAGACAGACAGACCTGATTACAGCCTGTGCCCTTACTGGTAAAGCCGTTAATATTAAAAAAGGACAGTTTATGAGTCCAGCAGATATGCAGAACGTCGTTGGAAAGGTAGTTAAGACGGGGAACCGCCGCCTTCTTCTTACGGAACGGGGCGTAACCTTCGGATATAACAATTTAGTCAGCGATATGCGCTCGTTAGACATTATGAGAAAATTTGGTTATCCGGTTATGTATGATGCCACCCACTCTGTTCAACTTCCCGGAGAAAGGGGTATTTCCTCTGGCGGCCAGCGGGGCTTTATTCCCGGTTTGTGCAGGGCTGCTGCCGCAATGGGATGCGACGGGATTTTTGTAGAGGTTCATCGCAGCCCTGACCAGGCTCCCTGTGATGGTCCAAATATGCTGGAACTGGATAAATTAGAAGATCTTCTGAGGCAGGTTAAAGAAATAGATAAGATCGTTAAACCACTGTAGCCGAATCTTCAGGAAAATGGATATCATGAGCATCGAACAAGCTAAAGAGGTATTAAGAACCGAATCGGAGGCAATTTCTTCTCTTATACCTCGTTTGGGAGAGGGCTTTAAAAAGGCAGTGGATATGGTTTGCAGCTGCAAGGGCAGGATGGTGATTACCGGAATGGGCAAACCAGGAATAATTGCCAGAAAGATTTCGGCAACCCTGGCCTCAATGAAGATTCCAAGTTTATTTCTCCATCCGGCAGAAGCTGTGCACGGCGATTTAGGGGTGGTAACCAAAGACGACGTAGTAATTGTCTTTTCCAATAGCGGGGAGACTGAAGAGGTAATTCGGCTCCTTTCAATTATTAAGAAGATAGGTGCAAGACTTATTTCTTTGACCGGAAATCCCGCCTCGACTCTGGCTAAAAACAGCGAGGCAGTTTTGGATATTGGAGTTAAAAAAGAGGCCTGTCCATTTAATCTTGCGCCGACCGCTTCTACCACTGCGATGTTAGCTATGGGCGATGCACTGGCTGTAGCAGCTGCTATTCGGAAGGGATTTACTCATACCGACTTCGCCTTTTTACATCCCGGCGGGGCGTTGGGGAAAAAATTACTTCTTAAGGTAGAGGACATTATGCGTAGCGGCAGAGAAAATCCTATTGTGGCCGGGGATAAACTGGTTAAAGAGGTATTGGTGGCCATTACCAGGGCCCGGGCCGGATGCGCCAGCGTGGTGGACAATAACGGTCGACTACTGGGCATTTTTACTGATGGAGATCTTCGCCGGCGGCTGGAAAGCGAGACCAACCTTTTAGAGCAGAAAATAAGTCAGGTTATTACTAAAAGACCGCTCACTATTACCAAGGATAAACTGGCTGCCGAGGCCTTTAAGATTTTGAAAGAAAATAAAATTGATGAATTAGTGGTAGTTGATAAAAAAAATTTTCCCATTGGATTGGTTGACGTCCAGGATTTACTGAAGGCGGGATTGGTATAAAATAGCTACATCTTTTACAAAAATCATTGATTTTTAGAAACGGTAGTTTGATTTAGATATTTACGGAAGTATTTAAACAAGGTTGATTTTGCGGCTT
Source organism: Candidatus Omnitrophota bacterium (assembly GCA_030616145.1). Taxonomy (GTDB): domain Bacteria; phylum Omnitrophota; class JAUWXU01; order JAUWXU01; family JAUWXU01; genus JAUWXU01. The sequence continues at coordinate 7,037 of JAUWXU010000016.1, forward strand.
TCTGCTCTGCCTGTTTTTTGTTGTCTCCTGCTCCCTTCCCAAGCATTTTGTTATTAATTTTTACTCCTATTACAAATTTTCTTTTATGGGGAGGTCCTGTTTCTTTAATAATTTTGTAATCAGGATGAGATTTAAAATTTTTCTGGGTATATTGCTGGAGTAGTTCCTTCCAGTTCCTTTCGCCTTTTTTGGAAATGATTAGCTTGATATCATTTTTAAATAAGCGGTGGAGGAGGACGGATATAGCATTTAATCCTCCATCGAGATAGATAGCGCCGATAAGGGCCTCCAGTGTGCTAGCCAGGATTGAATTGCGCTTGCGGCCGCCGGTCAGGGCTTCACCCCTGCCCAGTCGAATAAAGTTACCCACGCGCAAATTCATTGCCTTTTTAGCCAGGTTGGAATCATTGACCAGGCCGGCTCTGAGCTTGGTAAGTTTTCCCTCAGAAAAATTTGGGAATTTCTTCAACAGATAGTCGCTTACCACCAACCCTAACACGCTATCTCCGAAAAATTCCAATCGTTCGTTATCAACGATATCTTTTTGCGGTTGTTCATGGACGAAAGAGCGGTGGGTTAACGCCTTGGTGAGTAATTCGGTATTTTTGAATTTATAACCTAAGCTTCGCTGGAGAATTGATAAACTGGGGATAGACATCTTTGAGCGCATATGCGGGTAGTTTAAAACAACTGTAGAGAGTAGTCAAGCCTAAAGTTATCTTTTTTGTGCATGCTTGACAAAGTAGGGCTATTTTAGTATGCTAAAGAGCTATGAATGAGCAACTTAAAAAAAGGGCCCGAAAAATAAGAATGCTTATATTGGACGTTGATGGCGTCCTGACCGATGGAAGGATTATCTACGACAACCATGACAATGAACTTAAAAACTTTAGCGTCCAGGACGGTTTCGGCATGACGCTTTTACACCGCTCCGGCATCAAATCCGGCATCATTACCGCCAAGGCTTCAGTAGCGATGAGGAGACGGGCAAAGGAAATGGAGATAACAAAGGTATATCAGGATAGATCTGATAAATTAATGGCTTATAATGAGATATTGAAAATGTTTGCTTTGGAGGATAAAGAAGTCTGCTACATTGGTGATGATTTGATGGATTTACCAGTGCTGAATCGAGTGGGATTGGCGGTTACCGTAGCTGACGGCGTAACTGAAATTAAAAAAGTGGCTCACTATATCACCGGGAAAAAAGGGGGTCATGGGGCGGTGCGAGAGGTGATCGAGATGATCTTGAAGGCACAGGGCAAGTGGACTGAGGTAACCGAAAAATACCGACGCTGAGACCAGATGATGAGAAAAATTTTAGTTATGAGCTTACTAATTGCATTAAGCCCCGGGGTTGTATCCTGCAATCAACCCCCGGAGAAGGCAAAACATAATTCAGCTTCTTTAAGTCCGGCGGCTGCATCTGAGGAGGCCGTAGAGCAGGAGGCCTCGATGTTTTCATTGACTGGATATGCTACCGGTGGGACAAAGAAGTGGGAGGTTTCAGGTGATTCAGTGAAGATATTTGCCAAGACCAACGAGGTTAAATTGGATAATATGAGTGCCCGGATCTGGGGAGAAAACAATCAGTTCGTAAACTTAACTTCGGATATAGGCAGCTTTAACCGCAAAACCGAAGTGGCACACTTTGAGAGGAACGTCAATGTAACTAACCAGGAAGGGATGCGGCTGAAGACCGATTATTTAAGTTGCCAGACAAAATCTCAGGCAATTGATACCGAGGCATATGTTGAAATAGAAAGAGAAGGCTTTAAGGCCGAAGGATTTGGTCTTAAAGGTAGACATCAATTGAGCAAAGTGCAACTCAATGAGGATGTCAGGGTAGAGATAACAGATAAAAAAGGCAAAGATAAGGATGCCCCCCCGATTGTTATTACCTGTGATGGTCCATTAGAGGTGGATTATAATACCAATATTGCTCATTTCAATAAAAATGTCAGGGTCAACACTGAACGGGGTGACATCTTTGCCGACAAGATGGATGTCTATATTGACCGAGAGGAACAAAAGTTAATAAAGATTGTCTGTACGGGCAATGTAAGGGTTAATCAGGGAGTAAACAAGACCTTTAGCCAGAAGGCTGTCTATCTGGCTGAAGAGGGAAAGGTGATCTTGAGCGGTGAACCCAAACTGGTTATCTATGCCGAAGGAATGGGGAATGGTCTGGGAGGATTAGGTGCATCTTTTAGAGACGAGGGGTCTGACTAAGTCATACAGTGGAAGAAAGGTGGTAGATGAACTCAGGATAACTGTCCGGAGGGGTGAAGTAGTAGGTCTCCTTGGTCCCAACGGTGCCGGTAAGACAACGACCTTTTATATGGTCGTTGGTCTGATACATTCAGATAAAGGACAAATAATTTTTGATAATAAAGATATCACCAAGCTTCCAATGTACAAGCGCGCCCGCTGCGGAATAGGATATCTTTCACAGGACCCTTCTATTTTTCGTAAGTTGACGGTGGAAGAAAATATCGTAGCTGTCTTAGAGACTTTAAAATTACCAAAAAGAGAACGGGAAAAAAGATTGACCCGGCTCCTTAATGAATTGAAAATAGGCCATTTATCCAGAAATAGGGCCTACACTCTTTCAGGAGGAGAAAGGCGACGGTTAGAAATAACTCGCGCCTTAGTCACCAATCCCAACTTTATTCTTTTGGATGAGCCGTTCAGCGGGGTTGATCCGATAGCCGTATCAGAGGTTCAGCAGGTGATATCTGAATTGAGGGCCCGGGGCTTAGGAATTCTTTTAACTGACCACAGCGTTCGAGAAACCTTATCCATCACCGACAGGTCATATATAATGTTTGAAGGCAGGATTCTTATTGCCGG
>JAUWXU010000100.1 GCA_030616145.1 Candidatus Omnitrophota bacterium
CCTGAACCTAGAACCGATCAGTTTAGGCCTAAATCTCTTTTGAGCAGTGGTGGCAAGCCCTTATATATTACTTTGGTTGTTGGTGCCGCTGCCAATATTCCCTGAAGGTCAGCACTCTTTCCTTTTGTTCCGGTGAAAACAAAAAGGGCTCCACATCCCTGGCCAAAAATTTCAGGTCCAGTTCTTCCACTCTTCTGGTGAATTGTCCGATTACTTCTTTTTTCCCAAGGCTGAGGTATCTGGCAATATAATCAAAATCAGGCTGCGCAACTCCCATTAAAATTGAAACATCAAATAAATCACGGCCTTTTTCGCGTTTTCGCTGCAGAACTGTCATCATTTTCTGGGATAATAGTATCGAGGGAGGGGCCGTAAGGATCTGCCGGTAGAGGGTAAATTTATTCAGCAGATATATCCGGGGTTTATAAGACTTTTCCTTACATTCGGTGTCTATCCTTATCAGTATTTTCTCACTGGCATGAGAACTTATCCCTGATTTGTAGAGGATCTCCGGAAACCTGAGATAACAATGATATGCCCCTCGTTCAACGGTTCTGTATTCTACCAAAAATCCTTTTGCTTCCATGTCCCTGCATGCTTTTTGAAGCAATTCTTCGAATTGCCCGAATGTCAGGCCGAAATTATCAAAGTCAAGATCTTCGGAGAAACGGGGGCTCTGCTGCAGCATCCTGATAGCCGTGCCGCCTATAAAGCTGAGGAATGAGGCATCTTTAAGTTTAAACAGAGAATCAAGAAGCTCGTATTGCAGGTATTCTACCAGTACACCCCGCGGGTTTCTTTTGACCACTTGCTCTGGAAAGTATTCTCTGATTTGCTCTAATGTAAGCACATGTTTGCCCACCTTTTCAGTTTTTTTATTTCAAATGCCTGAAGGTATTGCAAAAATTTCTCCCTGTTTAAAGTCTCGTGTAACCGGTCTTCATTGAATCTCAGGTTCTCAAAATCGGATTCGCTGTTAATTTTTGAGAGATTGAGATATAGATAATCCAGTACCGCCTTTTCCGGTTCAGCAATGAGATACCGGCCGGTGTCTGTTCTTACTTCCCTATATCCCCAGAATAGTTCGGTTTTTAAGTGACGATAGATAAAATGTCCGAATTTGTTATCAAAGATTCGGTTAGTCTTTCCGGTTACACTGACATACGAATAAACTATTTCCGGAATAAATCCATAGGCTGAGAGGGCACTCTCCAGACTCAGATAGCTGGGCTGGTAAAGCGTTGCGGCGATCTCTTCACCTTTGATTTTCTCGTAATCCCTTTTAAATATATAGATGGCGTTTTTTATTTTCAGCAGATATCCTTTTTTCACCCAAAGGGTTAGCTGGTAATCATAAATTTTTCCTCCAGCCAATACGATATCATTTTTTGAAAAAATGGGGGTTTTTATTAATAAAGCCAAGTCTTCATATTTCATGTTATTATTAATATTAATAATTTAATGAAATGTCAAGTATATTGGTCTATTTGGCAGAGCTGTGTCATTCTTGCTGATAACAGGTTGAAATGATGATATGGTCACTTCCAGGATCCTCACGCAAAGACGCAAAATCGGCTGCATTGTTTGTCACCGGGATAAGGTCATTGACTCATGCCAAACCACCGATGCAGTTGTAATCTCATGCTGATGCCGTTCTATCTTAGAGAGAAGTGATAGTGAAAGAATCTGAGATAGCTATCATTATAGCTTCTTTTAGTATTCTATAATAAAGTCAATGAAAAAAAGTTGAGCGTAAAGAATCCCATTATACCAGGTGAAATACCTAATGGGGGGCGTTGGTAACTAAAGTAACTTATAAGATCTTTCGCCATATTCCCTGAGTAATGGGGGACGTTGTCAACTTGTAAACTTACCGGAGAGCGGGCCCCAGTTAAATAGCCCATAGGGATTTAACGGGGCCCCGATAGCGGGATCTCCGCTACGCTACGACAGGCACGGCTTCATTATGATATTTTTGCGATTAGCAGGGATCTTCCAACTGTTCCGAGGATACGTTTGTCCTGCATTTTCTGTACCTGGTTTCCGTTCAGGCGTTCAGAGGACAGGGGGCATTCTGTTCGATGGGTTACTTTCCATCCTGTTTTAGATAAAACCCTGTGGTAATCAAATATGGTTATGGAATTATCCGGG
>JAUWXU010000025.1 GCA_030616145.1 Candidatus Omnitrophota bacterium
ACCGGCGAGCGCAAAAAGGATATTGAGACCAATACCGCCAGGTTTAGCAAAGTAGTAGAGAAATATGTCTGGAAGTATCCCACTCAGTGGTTCTGGGTCCATAATCGTTGGAAAGAGAAGGGTTATTGATCGCTGATGATAGATTATTCAGGCCAGCTCAATTCCGAACAGTATGAGGTAGTTACTAGTTCAGAAGGGCCTTGCCTAGTCCTGGCCGGTGCCGGAAGCGGTAAGACCAGGACCTTGATATACCGGGTGGCCTATCTGTTGGAAAAAAAGGTCAGGCCTGAAAATATCCTTCTGGTTACCTTTACGAATAAAGCAGCCCGCCATATGTTTGACCGGGTAGAAAGTCTGTTGAGATACCGGCCCAAGAAATTATGGGGCGGGACATTTCATCACATCGGCAACCGCTGTCTGAGAGAATACGCTTCCCGGCTTGGCTATACAGCTAACTTTGGGATACTGGACCGCGAAGACAGCCGCTCCCTGGTTAATTCCTGTCTCCAAGAGCTAAATATAGATTTTGGTCAAAGGCGCTTTCCCCGCGCCGCTGTAGTGGAGGCCATAATAAGTTTAGCTAGCAACAGCCGGGAATCCCTCGCAAGAATAGTTCAATCAAAATATCCCTATTTTGAAGAATTTATCCCTGAAATTGAAAAGGTCAGGGAGATTTATATTGAACATAAAAAGGCCTCCAATAATATGGATTATGATGACCTTTTGATTAAGTGGGTAGAGCTCTTGGAGAAGGTGCCCGAGGCCCTCAAGGGCTACAGCCGGCAATTTCAATATATCCTGGTTGACGAATATCAGGATACCAATCGACTGCAGAATGGGATTGTCCGGATGTTAAGCAGTTACCACAATAATATCCTTGCGGTAGGTGATGATGCCCAGGCGATATATTCCTTCCGTGCGGCTGATATCAAAAATATTCTGGATTTTCCCAAAAATTTTCCGGGGACCAGAATATTTAAACTGGAGACCAATTACCGTTCAACCCCGGAGATTTTAGAAATAGCCAATCAGAGCATGTCCAATAATATCCATCAATACCATAAATGCTTGAAGGATATTCGCGAAAGCGGTCATCTCCCCAGATTGTTGCATGTTGAGGATACCAAGGAGGAGGCGCGGTTCGTTGCCCGGCGGATGCTGGAATTGAGAAGGGAAGGCGTTCCCTTAAAGGAAATAGCAGTGCTTTTCCGGGCCCGTTATCAGTCGGCCGATCTGGAGTTGGAACTTGTCAAAAGGAATATCCCCTATGTGGTCAGAGGAGGAGTGAGATTTTTTGAGCAGGCCCATATTAAAGATATATTGGCGTATTTAAGGATTGTGGTTAACCCGCGGGATGAATTTTCCTGGAGAAGGGCCTTGCTCCTTCAGCCAGGGCTGGGTCCTAATTTTACCAGAAGGATTTGGTCCAGGCTGGCCGGTTCTTCCTCGGCCGATCCTTTTAAAAACGCCTTATCGCGGGGCTGCAAACTGGACTTACCGGCTAAGGCAAAGGCCGGTTGGAGCCATTTTTTAAAGATTTTGTCTTCGATCAGCCAACCCGATATATTATCAAAACCCGCCGAGGCGATACGGATGATATTGGAGCGCGGTTACGAGCGATACGCCCTGAGCTTTTTTGAGGACGGACAGGACCGGGTAGAAGACCTGGAACAATTGGCCAATTTTGCTTCATCGTATGATTCTCTGGGAAAATTCTTGACGGATGTCACTCTCCGGGAGGGATTTAAAGGGGAGACAGCCAGAGACACCTCAAATACAGATCCCGAATACACCATCCTTTCAACCATTCACCAGGCCAAAGGATTAGAATGGCAGGTGGTTATGGTTATTGGCCTTAGCGAAGGGGGATTTCCGCATTCCAAATCGCTCAAGGATCCCGATGAGTTGGAAGAAGAACGCCGGCTTTTTTATGTAGCAGTTACCAGGGCTGAAGAAGATGTTTATCTGATCCACCCTATCTTGAGGCTTGATTATAACCGCGGTCAGATTATTACCCGGCCTTCTAGGTTTGTTCAGGAGTTACCCGATGATTGTTACGAGGAGTGCACAATGACAGAAACAGAAGAATTAATAATGGAGGATGCTTAATGGGAAACCAGCCAATGGTAGAAATGGAATTATACAAGATAAAAGTAGATGAGAAAAGCGATGTCCAGACCATAATCTTAAAGGAAAAGAAGGGGAAGAGATTGCTTGCCATCGGCATAGGCATACCAGAGGTAAACGCCATTAAGATGAAGGTGGTTGGTATTGTTTCGCCCAGGCCGTTGACCCATGATTTACTGAGTAATATAATTCAGCAATTAAATGCCAAGGTCCAGCAAGTAGTTATTGATAGGTTGGAGCTTAATACGTTTTTTGCCAAAATAGTTTTAAAGGTCGGAGATAACGGGGTTAAAGAAATAGACGCCCGGCCCAGTGATAGCATTGCCCTGGCATTGAGGACAAAATCTCCTATTTTTGCTTCAGAGGATGTATTAAAGTCAGTAGCCACCTTTAGTGACTAATCTAAGAGAGGAGGGCATAGCATAATATGGAAAGAAAATTGGTAGTTATATTCTCGTTAATAGTGGTTTTCGTTGTTATCGGTTGCGCTGGGCTCACCCCTCCTGACCCCATGGAGATACTTCGTCATCCCTTGGGTACTGATTCGATAGAGATAGGTATGACCAAAGAAAAAGTAAAGGATCTCTGGGGGAATCCGGATGTGGTTAACTACACCGGTAAGGATGAATTGGGGGCTTCCTGTGAGGAATGGATTTATTGGGCCCGCTATCCAGAGCTTCGCATAGATGCTGGTTATCTTAGCAAGACACAGCGTCTCTATTTTGAAGGAAATGCTCTGACAAAATGGAAGAACTAACCAGCAGATGAAAAATTTAGAACTAGCCAAGGTTCTGAATCAAATCGCCGACCTCTTGGAGATAAAGGAAGAAAATCCTTTTCGCATCAGGGCATACCGCAAAGCGGCTCAGAACCTGGAGGATATTTCCTCTGAAGACCTGGAAAAATTAGTCCGGGAAGACCGCCTTACCGAAATCCCGGGGATCGGGCATGACCTGGCATTGAAGACCAAGGAGTTTTTATCTACCGGCAAGATTAAACTTCATCAGGACCTACTCAAAAAGACGCCGGCGGGTTTTCTGGAGCTGATCGCCGTTCCCGGCGTAGGACCCAAAACCGCAAAGTTACTTTCAGAAAAATTAAAGATAAAAGACATTAATCAGTTAGAAAGATATGCAGCCGCGCATAAGATAGCCGGCCTGCCCGGGTTAAAAGAGAAGACCGAAGAAAATATTGTTAAGGGGATAGAATTTTTAAAACGGACCAGGGAAAGGACGCCCCTGGCAGTTGCCTACTATACCGCTAATCATGTTGTTGCCCAACTTAAGAAAATTTCGGGGGTAAATAAGATTAGCCCGGCAGGAAGCCTCAGGCGGATGAAAGAGACGGTTCGGGATATTGATATCCTAGTTACATCTGTCCATCCAAAAAAGGTAATGGATGGATTTGTTAATCTTTCTTTGGTCCAGGAAGTTCTGGCCCATGGCGTTACTAAGGCAAGTATCAGGTCTAGCGAAGGTATACAGATTGATTTAAGGGTGGTTGAACCCTCCAGTTTTGGAGCAGCCCTTGCCTATTTTACTGGTTCAAAAGAACACAATATAAAACTGCGGAAAATGGCAGTGAAAAAGGGCTTGAAGATTAATGAGTACGGCGTATTCAGAGTAAAGAGCGGCCGGAAGATAGCCGGAAAAACCGAATCCGGGATTTATGAAATATTCGGGTTGCCTTTTATTCCTCCGGAAATGAGGGAAGACCTGGGGGAGATAGAGGCGGGCCTGAAAGGGAAACTTCCTGGCCTGATAGAGATGGGCAATATCAAGGGAGACCTGCACGTTCATTCGGATTACAGCGATGGCGCTGATAGCGTCGAAGACATTGCCCGGGCCTGCCAGAAAATGGGTTATCAATATGTAGCTATCTGCGACCATTCCCAGAGTCTCTCAATAGCCAGAGGATTGTCTCCCAAGGAATTGTCGAAAAAAATAGACCGGATAAAAAAACTCAACAAAAAATTAAAGAAGATCAGGGTTCTGGTCGGCACAGAAGTGGATATTCTGGGAGATGGTTCACTGGATTATAAAGATGAAATATTGAAACAACTGGATTTTGTGATTGCTGCCATCCACACCGGATTTAAACAGACCGAAAAGCAGCTAACTGATCGGACAGTCAAGGCCATGAAAAACAGATATGTACACGCAATAGCCCATCCTACCGGCCGGTTGATGGAGGTAAGAGATGCCTATAAAATAGACCTTGAAAAAATTTTTAAGGTTGCCAGAGATACCAATACCGCCCTGGAGATAAACGCATTTCCGGCCAGGCTGGATTTGAATGATCGGGCCTGTCAAAGGGCAAAAGAAAATGGGGTGCGGTTGGTTATTTCTACTGATTCCCACACTATCAGTCAGTTAAATAATATGTTTTTTGGCGTCAGCGTGGCCAAAAGGGGGTGGCTGGAGAAGAAGGATATCTTGAATACCCTTCCGCTTGAAAAATTCTTTAAGGCGATAAAACACAGATAAATACAGATATTTAAAGCATCTCTGCTAATCTGTGTAATGTAATAAATGAAGGGGGTTTTAATATGAAGAAACGGTTGATAGTCGGTTTGATACTGCTGGTCAGTTTGGCTGGTTGTACCGGTATACCTGTTTCGCCAATAGTCAAAGAAAGAGTGCTGGTGGCTGATTTTGATTCTACCTGGGAAGCGGCGCTGGCAGCGTTAAAAGAAGAAAAATTTCCGGTAAGTTCTGCTGACAAACAAAGCGGAATTATTCAGACAGAGACTATTAAGATAAGTGGAGACGTGGCTAAAGCGATCAGCCAGGGATATAATGAAATTTTTGATAGGCCTGCTGAGGGTACCTACAGGATAAGAGTAAGGATTAAACCGAAAGATGAGGACCGAACCAGTATTAGAATAGATACCTCTATCGAGGCCAAATTTCCCAAATACGGCTGGTATCTTAAGAGTTCATCGGGTATTATAGAGGAAAAAATCTTTGTTAATGTTATGAGGAGATTAAAACAATACGAGTTGTTGAATTGGTAAAGAGATTAAGGGGCGGATATGAAAAAGAAATGGCTATATTATGTCGGCTGTGTAGTTATTCCTCAAATAATGTTAGTAATCGGGATTGTATTCTTATCCCGGCATAATCAAGAGATTAAGAAGTTTGGATTGGAACTATCTAAACTTTCAACCATTGTTTTAATTCTTGGTTTTCTGGCTTATTATATATTTTTTACGCCGATATTTGGCCTCGATTGACAACTTTAGATAAAAGCAAGGAGGGAAAATGCTTGAGAAAAAAATTAATGATGACCTGAAAGGGGCGATGAAAGAGAAAAAAACTATCAAGATTGAAACATTGAGGATGTTGAAGGCCGAAATCAAAAATGTAACCATCAGTAAAAAAGGCACTCCCCTCGAAGATAAAGAGGTTTTTCAGATAATCTCCAAGCAGATAAAACAGCATCGCGATTCTATTGAGACCTTTTCCAAGGGTGGAAGAGAAGATCTGGCCGAAAAGGAAAAGCAGGAACTGGGAATCTTACAATCTTATCTTCCCAAACAGCTCTCAAAGGAAGAAATTGTTTCTATAGTTAAACAGGCAATTGTTGAGACCGGTGCTGCCAGCCGTTCTGATATGGGTAAGGTAATGAAAGTGGTTATGGAAAAGGTCAGAGGGGCAGCCGAAGGCAAACTGGTTTCCCAGATAGTAGCTGAACAGCTCGGGAACTAAGTTGTTAAGATAAGTGCGGCTTGCATTATTAAAAAAATGTGGTATAATTTTAATCAGCAAAGGATTTATGGAACAGAGTGACATAAATCCTATTGCGAATTAAATCCTGAACGATGAATTGCTCATTTAATTCCCTGCCGTGCGCGTGGAGGATTGATGAATCTTGAGCCAACAGCTTACGCAAGGGAACCTAACTTTAGGTGCGGCTTACAGGCCTCCTTTGAGGGGAAGTAAAAGGCATCTAAGAGGGTACCCACTTTTAAACGTAGGTTCAAAGATAGTCTTTCCACACGGCACTATGGTGGGGAATTTTAATCAGGACATAACTTACAAAAAAGACCTACTCACACCTCGTAGGCGTAACTAGGTGAAGACTGATATGTCCAACAACCTCAATCTATTTGAACAGACCAATCTCTCCGAACACAAGCAGCAGGCACCCCTGTCTATCCGGATGAGGCCCCGCACGCTCAACGAATTTGTCGGCCAGAAGCACATCCTCGGTAAAGGAAAACTCCTTCAGAGGGCTATTGAGGCCGACAGGATTTCTTCCTTGATTCTCTATGGCCCGCCAGGGAGCGGAAAGACCACCCTTGCCCGGATAATAAGTAATATTACCAAAGCCCAGTTCGTGTCCCTGAATGCCACCACCTCAAACGTTAATGAAATTCGCTCGGCGGTTGCCGCAGCCCGAAACAGGCGCAGTCTGAATGGGCAGCGGACCATTTTGTTTATTGATGAAATCCACCGTTTCAATCGGGCCCAGCAGGACGTATTGATGCCTGATGTTGAAGAAGAGAATATAATTTTAATCGGCGCTACAGTACATAATCCATTCTTTTCCATTGTCTCGGCACTGCTTTCCCGCTCTCTGATTTTTGAATTAAACCCTCTGACCGAACAAGAAGTCGTGTTTATCTTACAGGCCGTTCTCAAAGACAGCCAGCGGGGTCTGGGTGGTTTTCCAATAAAAGTGGAAGATGAGGCCTTGAGGCATCTGGCCAAAGTTTCTGATGGAGACGCACGCCGGGCAATCAATGCCCTGGATGTTGGCGCATTGACCAGCGAACCTGACCAGAAAGGGATTGTTCATTACACCCTCAAGGTCGCTGAGGAATCTATTCAGAAAAAGAAGGTGGTTTATGATAGAGACGGAGATGTCCATTATGATGTTGCCTCTGCCTTTATCAAGTCAATGAGGGGTTCAGACCCGGACGCAGCGCTCTACTGGCTGGCTAAGATGCTCTATGCCGGAGAAGACCCCCGGTTTATTGCCCGCCGGATGGTAATTTGTGCTGCCGAGGATGTAGGGAATGCCGATCCCCAGGCATTGATTTTGGCTAATGCCGCGCTTCAGGCCTCAGAATTCGTCGGCATGCCCGAGGCAAGGATTCCCCTGGCCCAGGCAGTGGCCTATATTGCATCCTGTCCCAAAAGTAATGCCTCTTATCTGGCCATTGAGAGCGCGATGGAGGATGTAAAAAAGGGGAGGACCTTAGAGGTGCCCGGACATCTCAAGGATTCTCATTATCCCGGCGCAGAGAGATTAGGCCATGGCAAGGGGTATAAGTATAGCCATAATTATAAAGGTCATTTTGTCAAACAGGACTACCTTCCCAGGAAAAAGATATATTATAAGCCAACCAACAATGGTTACGAAAAGACCATTAAGGAATATCTGGATAAGCTCCACTAATTTTTTCCTTGACAGGATATTTTTTTGTGGTATTATTTAATAAAGTTAATATTTAATGTTCTTAATTGTTAAGTTTGTTAACTAATTTGGTATGTCCAAAAGGGGCGCATTAAATGGCCAAGAGAGAAATTGACACCTTTTGCCAAAAGATGGATGAACTCATTCCACGGCTGAGAAAGAAATTTCTGAAGAGGGGCCCTGTCGTATTAGCCCATGATAAGATAACCGTCCCCCAAATATTTATTCTGGAGCTACTGGTCCAAAGAGAATCCTGTAATATGGGTAATCTGGCTGAAGACCTGTCTATTAGTACCAGCGCGGCAACTGGCCTTGTCAACAGGATGTTAAAGGCAGGATTAGTCGAGCGGATGCGGGAAGGCAAAGACCGCCGGATAGTTAAGGTGAAGGCGACAAAAAAAGGCGACACTATTATTAAAAGATTGATAGACCAGAGGCGCCGGGCAGTAATGGAAATTTTCAGTAAGATTAACAGGCAGGACCGGGAAAAATATATAGACATTCTGGAAAAGATCTGCCGAATTTTGGAAGAGAAAAGTAATGGCTAAATTATTAGTGATTATCAGTATAATTATATTTATGTTCAGTCCGATATTATCGGCTGCAAAAGAAGAACTGCCTTTTGATGAGGAAGCATATATTAAATCAGCAGAGACAAAAAAGGTTTTGAAATTGAGTCTTACCGAGTGCAGTATTTATACCTTTGAGAACAATTCCGCAATTAAGGTCGAACATCTAGAACCGGACCTGCGAGAAGATGATGTAAAAATAGCCTACTCGGAGTTTGAACCAACCCTGGATTTTGATGGTACACTCTATGACAGTACTATTCTCTCGACAAATAGATTAGCAAGCAATGAGTTCA
>JAUWXU010000111.1 GCA_030616145.1 Candidatus Omnitrophota bacterium
CTAGCCATCATCAACCGTGCCTCCGCGCCCTGGGGTATTTCGCCGGCACAAACCAAACCACCATTCGGGGTTACCCTTAAAATATTTCTTAAAAGATATTCTTCCTCTCCGGGGACAGTCATTCCCAGAGGATACATAATAGTTATTCTAGCCAGAGGGCCTTCTTGCGTTAATTCCTCTATCTTTTTGTCAAAATAGTCTGTGTAGATTTCAACAGCCTTTACCCCATCGATCTCTTCTACAATATTTTCCCTTGCCTTGGTAATCTTCCGCAGTTTACCTAACGGCTGCCAACCATGTCTGGCGCCAACCCCGATAGCCACATTTCCTCCAAACAAAACTCCCACCACTGCATCATTAAATACCTGACCATTGTAATACTGATAGGTATTTTCAAAAAGAAAGTCATCCCCAGCCGAACCTCCGACTATTGGAAAACTATTCCCCAGGACCTCCTGAACTCCCTTAATGACACTGGCGCCATTACCTTTTAACCCATCGGACATCATCATAAAAGCAAATCTATTGGCGGGGTTTTTTCGAACAGCATTTCTTGCTACATCTCTGCCTACCTGCAAAGCATCTCTGGTTAGCCCTTCGCCTAATCCTATTCCGCATCGTAACTTATTGCTTTTCAATGTCATGACCACTGTTGATCTTCTATCAAACCCTTCAGAGCTTATCTCGCCGGCAGTGCTGCAACCCACCAATGGGCTTTTCCCGACTACTGTCTGTATCCCTTGTAGTAATCCGGGCTGGTCAAATATTACCGATGAGAAAACTACAGTCAAATCCGGGTTGGCCGCGCCCATCCTGTCTAGGGCCAGGCATGCAGCACTCCTGCCCGCCTCAAAGGCATCATTCGATTTCTTACTGCTACCCACACCGCTCTGAATCGCCACTGATTATTCCTATTGTTAAACTGTTAAATTGCCATATTGTAAAATTGCCAAGCTGATAACTTTTTAAACCGCCTCACCTTTCAATTTAACAATATAACTTCTTCCTGACTATATAATCCCACACTACCTCAGGCACTAAATAACGCACTGACCTGCCCTGCCTCAGGCGTCTCCGTAATTCCGATGAGGAAACAGCAATACCTGTTAACGACATCACCTTGACATGTTTCGATATTTTCCTGAAAGGGTATCCGGGCCGCCTGGCCACGATAAATTTAGCCAATTTTAGAATCTGGTTAATATCTTTCCAGGAAGATAAATCTTTCAAACAATCTGAACCGGTTATGAAAAAGATTTTTGCATTCGGACTATATCTTTGCCGAAAATACCTAAGAGTGTCTACAGAATAAGACTTTTGTTTCCTTTCTATCTCAATCCTGGAAACTTCAAATTTTTGATTATGTCCTGCGGCCAAGCACGCCATTCTATAACGGTCCCTGGCGCTAACCTCTTTTTTTATCTTTTTATGAGGCGGAATATATGTCGGGACAAAAATTAATTTATCAAGTCGCAGACGCCAAACTGCCTCTTCGGCCAGTATTAAGTGTCCGATGTGGATAGGATTAAATGTCCCGCCTAAGATACCAATGCGCATTTTTAGATTGGTTAATTGGTAACTATCTTTTTAAAAACTTTTTTTTAAACTTCTTTTAATTAACCACTCACCAATTAACTATTTCCTTGTCTGTCCGCTTCCCAGTATAATATATTTATATGAGGTAAGCTCTTCCAGACCCATCGGGCCGCGAGCATGAATCTTATCAGTGGATATACCTATCTCTGCCCCCATTCCAAAATTCACCGCCGTCAGTAAAACGTGTGGATGCGTTGAGATAAACGGCTGCACTGTCCACTTTTTTCAAAAAACCAAAGGCGGCTTTCAAATCGGTG
>JAUWXU010000021.1 GCA_030616145.1 Candidatus Omnitrophota bacterium
TTACTAAGGAATCCACATATTATAGAGTGACAAGAATTCATGAGCTTGCGAAGATTGTTCAACATTTTGATAAATATCCGCTTACTAGCAAAAAAGCAAAATCTTATCAAATTTGGAGAGAAATGGTAAAACAAAAACAGAATTTTCGACGGCAAAATCCTATTCAACTACATAAGTTAGCACAACAACTTTCGGGTTTAAATTCGAAAGGCCTTTCATCCAAACTAGTGCAAAATGTCTAAAGTTATAACTATCTGTAATCAAAAGGGGGGCACGGGGAAGACCACAACAGCTATAAATTTGGCTGCCTATCTGGCTGATGCCGGAGAACCAACCCTTTTAGTTGATATAGACCCCCAGAGTAATGCCACCAGCGGCATAGGAATTGACAAAACCTCTGTAAAAATAAGCATTTACGACGCCCTTCTAAGCTCACGCCACTCTGTCCGGGATATAATTGTTAATACCCAGGTAAAAAGGCTTGATTTGATACCGTCTAGGTTTGATTTGAGTGGGGCAGAGATAGAATTAGTGGGGATTAGCAAGAGAGAATATGTCCTAAAGGTAGCAATAGGCTTAGTTAAGGATTCCTATAAGTATATTATTATTGATTCTCCCCCTTCTGTGGGGCTTCTTACTGTAAACGCATTAACTGCTGCCGACAGCGTTATTATTCCGGTCCAATGTGAATATTACGCCCTAGAGGGATTGACTCAACTCCTTAATACTATTAAACTTATAAAAACCAATCTGAATTGTACACTGGAAATAGAAGGTGCCGTCTTGACCATGGCTGACTTCAGGACCAGCTTGTGCCATCAGGTAATCAAGGAAGCAAAGGATTTTTTCCAGGACAAGGCCTATCAAACAGTAATCCCGCGTAGCGTGCGGCTTTCTGAGGCACCGGGGTTTGGTAAACCAATAATGCTACACGACAGAACTTCCAGCGGTGGCATGGCATATGAAAAGTTAGCCAGGGAGTTTTTGCAGCGGCAGGGGGCAAGGGCAGCCTCAGAGCCAGAGAACCGGAGAGAGCCAGCCATTGCTCAGTCATTGCGAGCGAAGTGAAGTAATCTCCTTACGGAAAGGCTTCGCACGCTCAAAAGAAAGAGAGATAGATTACCGCGCCCGCCTTTGGCGGACCCGCAATGACGGGACGAGGACGTTCGCCCACAATGACGAATCTTTGACGCTTTGACACTGATTTAAACGGAGGTTTAACCATGAAACAAAGAGGTTTGGGTAGGGGTTTAAGCGCCTTAATACCAGAAAGGAAATTATCAGACTTATCAGACGAGGAGCAGGTCCGGCCAACCTTCTGGGCGGAAACCAGCTTGATCGCCAGGAACAAAAATCAACCCCGCGAAGATTTTAGTTCGGCAAAGATGGATGGATTGATTTCGTCAGTCAAAAAAAACGGTCTTA
This sequence comes from Candidatus Omnitrophota bacterium, assembly GCA_030616145.1. Taxonomy (GTDB): domain Bacteria; phylum Omnitrophota; class JAUWXU01; order JAUWXU01; family JAUWXU01; genus JAUWXU01. The sequence goes on from JAUWXU010000021.1 coordinate 1,426, forward strand.
TCCAGCCGATATTGGTCAGGAGGACAGATCGGGGTTATGAATTGATTTGCGGAGAAAGGCGGCTAAGGGCCGCTAAGGCAATCGGGTTGAAAAAGGTTCCGGTCATAATTAAAGACGCCTCTGACGCCGAGAGCCTGGGTCTTGCCGTGATTGAAAATGTCCAGAGAGAAGATTTAAATCCTGTTGAACGCGCCCGGGCCTACAAAAAGTTAATTGATGAATTTGACCTTTCCCAGGAGGATTTGGCAGAGACGCTGGGGAAGGATAGATCCTCAGTCGCTAATACATTGCGTCTTCTGAAATTACCTTCGTCAATTCAGGGCTACATCTTGGAGAATAAAATTACCATGGGCCACGCCATGGCGCTTCTTTCTCTGGCTACGCCGGCATTGCAAATAGATGCCTGTAAAAAGATAATCAACCAACACCTTTCAGTGCGAGAAATAGAGATCTCGGTGAGAGAGCAGTCCCCGGCCAAAACCAAAAAGAAGATTATTAGAAGGCCTCCTGAAATTGTCGGGATGGAAGAAGATTTACAGCGGGCATTAGCTACGCAGGTGAAGATTAAGACGGGACGCAAAAAAGGTAAAATAGAGATAGAATATTATTCAGCAGAGGATTTGAATAGAATCGTCGGTATTTTAACATTAAGGGAACCAAAATGATACAGCAGACACTCGTTTTGATAAAACCAGACGGTCTCAAGAAATCACTCACCGGGAACATATTGACCCGGCTTTCTGAAACCAAACTGGATATCGTTGCTGCCAAGATGGTTCAGGTGGACCGGGTCCTGGCGGAAAGACATTATGTCTACCTGAAAGACGAACCGTTCTATGAAGAGTTGCTCCGATATATTCAAGGGATATACCACAAAAAAAAGGTGATGGCCCTGATCTATCATGGTGAGGACGCCATTAAAAAGGTAAGGGACCTGGCCGGGGCAACCAACCCGGAGGAAGCGGATAGCGTATCTATCCGCGGCGCCTATGGCCGGATAACCACCAAGGGTGTATATGAAAATGTCATCCACGCCTCAGGCAATATTAAAGAGGCGGAAAGAGAAATAAAATTGTGGTTTCAACCTGACGAAATCATTATTCAACTTTATCCTACCAAAACTGTCACCCTAGAAAAGGTCAAAAGAATACTCTGGAAGGTTTCTTGAAGAAAATTTCTGAAAGATTGGGAAATTTGGGCTCAAGATTATTTTTTATAGAGAATAAAACTTGACATTATTTTTCATAAAGAATAAAATATAAACAGTTACGCATTAATATCATAATAATTTATAATGAACTAAGTATCTTCTTTATGTTACATTTTGCCGGGGGGTAAAATGGATGGTGGGATGAGGTTTATCCTGGTGCTTTTAGTCTTAACAACCCTGCTAAGCATTGGTGTTGGGGCTAGATTTTTTCTGTTAGAAGAAGAGATGTATCAGAGGTATGTAAGAACGGAACAGAGGCTAACCGAGAAAAATTTTGTCTTGAAAGATAAACTAGAGGCAGTTGAAAAATCGAAAAGCGAACTCGAAAAACAATTAGAGACCCTAAGGGCAAAGCTCGAACGGGCAATAGAGACGCGGGCTACCCTTAATAGAGAATACCAGGCCAGCAGGGTCAAGATGGATAACAAACTGAATATCCTGGCTAAAGAAAAGGCAGGACTCGAAGAAAAGATAAAACAGGTACAATCAGAGCAGTTTTTTGCAGAGACCTTGAAAGAAAAAATAATTTTAGAGGTGGAGGTAAAAAGCCTGAAAGATAAATTGGCCAGCCAGGAGGTCCAGATAAGAAATTTGAGTTCAGAAAGGGTAAATCTGCAAAAGAGGCTGAGAGAATTAAGGGGCGTAAGACAGGCAAATGAAGAAGTCCTTAAGGAGGCCAGAGAGGTTTCGGACTTGTTAAGTAGAAGGCTTGCCCGAGAGAGCCGGAACAGCATGTCCCTGAGTGAAAATTTAGAAAGGATAAGGAGAGAAAACAACGCTCTTCAGCAACAATTGGTCGAGGCGATTAAAAAGATAGAACTTTCTTCAGAAGAAAAAGAAGATATCGAACTTTTCCCGATAATGGTCAAGGCGGCTTCGCCTTTCCCGACGGCCCTTTCTCCGGCGATAAGGGGTGGCCTGACATCCGTCAAGACAAAATCATTTCCCGAAGGCCGCATTTTGTCCGTAAACAATAAATATAAATTTGTAATTATCAATTTAGGGCAGGAAGATGGAATAAGACCGGGAATGTCATTTGATGTTTACCGGGATAGTGGTGGTATAGGGAGAATTGAGGTGTTGGAGGTTCATTCCGGAATATCCGCTGCTGATATAATGGCGGTCAGGGGGAAAACAAGTCTCAGACCAGACGATATTGTCAAGGTGAGGAGATAGACGTGGTTAGCGGTTTGCGGTGTTCGGCTAGCCGTTTGCGTTAACCGATAACTGATAACCGCAAGTAATAAACCAGCACCGCAAAGAAGGAGATTGGGCAAAATGAAAAAAAATAGGATAAAATGGATAATATTAATGCTGCTACCGGCCTTGTCTCTTTTGGTGGGTTGCGAAAAATTACCGGATTTTTTACGGTTTGACCGCTACTTTACCCCGCAGGAGAAAGCTGAAAAGGCTGTTAGCAAAGAGCCTGTTGCCAAAAAGGTTGTGCCTGCTGCAAAAGGACCTGTATTGGCCAGAGTTAATGACAGAATAATAACCCTTGATGATTTTAATGAAACCTTTGAGGCCTTACCGCAAGAAATCAAGGATGCCTATCTGAAAAGCCCGCAGGGTAAAACAGGATTTTTATATGAAGTGGTTGATAGAGAACTTTTAATTGAAGAGGCCCTGGACCGCAAGTTAGACGAAACCCAGGAAGTCATTAAATTAATGAAGGATTTTAAAAACCAGGTGTTATATAATAAAGTCTTAACCGTGGAAGTGGAAGAGATTAAGGCAACACCTGAAGAAGTAAAGGATTATTATAATAGTTTTAAGGCGGATTTTACACAGCCCGAGGAAAGAGAGGTAAGTGTAATTGTATTGGCTAATGAAGCAGATGCCCGGGCCGTTTTAATCCAATTGCTCGAAGGAGGAGATTTTGCCGTATTGGCCAGACAAAAATCAATAGGTCCTAATAAAAACAATGGCGGGGAAATGGGTTTTATTGTCAAAAAGACGCCGCTTACTCCTGCTGACAAGAAGACAGTATTTCCAAAATTTGAGGAGGTAGCCTTTTCAGTGGACACCGGCGCTACCAGCAATATATTCAAAGGCCCGCAGGGATACTATATTATAAAGGTAGGCAAAATAAAAGCGCCGATACAACAGGCGCTTTCGGAACGATGGGATGATATAGAAAAGGCGTTGCAATTGACAAAACAGAGACAGGCGCTGATTGGCCTTTTGAACAGGCTGAGGGGTGAGGCAAAGCCTTACGAGGTTCACAAGGAACTGTTAACGGATTAACCGGCTAACCGACACATACCAGGGGCAGTAGTAATGAAGAAGAAATTAGCCATAATAGTAGCGGTACTGTTAGGAATGCTGTCAGTCCTGCTGATTAATTATTACTTGAAGCAAAAGGAAAGAGAATACGAACTTCGCAGCAAAGGGAGAGAAGTAGCGGTCCTGGTGGCCGCCAGGAACATTCCTGCTGAGAGCCTGATAGAGGAAGATATGATAAAATCCATGACTATTCCCGAAAGATATATCCAGCCAAAGGCGGCCTACCGCAAGGAAAAGGTTCTTGATAAATTTGCGCTTGCCCCGATTATGCAGGGGGAACAGATCTTGATGACGAAGCTGGGGACAGAAGAGCAGATAAAAAAGAGGACGGAAGAGAAAAAAAGAGTGCCGGACAGGTTATCTATGAATATGCCTATCGGCAAAAGGGCGCTTACTGTTCCGGTTAGTCTTACCGATGCCGCAGGCGGTTCTATCAGGCAGGGAGACCACGTAGATGTTTTGGGCGTATTTGCTGCGGATAAACTTAAACTTCAGCCGGAGGCAAAGACCGCAATTGTGACCTTGCTTCAGGATGTTTTGGTTTTGGCTGCCACCGGCTCTTCAATTACGCTGGCATTAAGTCCCGAAGAGGCGGGAATTATTACTATTGCTCAAAACGAAGGGAAAATTCTTTTTGTGCTCCGGCCACAGGCAGAAACAGGTGAGCATCTTTTGCCCCTGGTAAACATGAAGACCCTGACAAAAAGGTACGCCCCTGCTGCAATAATAGAGCCGGAAGAGGGGGTCATCGAAATTTTTCGGGGTTTAAAAAGAGAGACAGTTCCTTTATCGAGCATACCGACGGGAAAATGACAATGATTAACAAAAATCCAGGCGCTAAAGCGGTTAAGTTTATAGTTATGAGCTGCCTGTTGTTGGCAGGGGGGGGTTTGTTTATTTCTAACATTGGTTGGGCCCAGGAGGCAAAAGCGTTGGAATTGCAAGAGGGTGAGATAATCACCCTTCCTATTTCGTCGGTTCGAAGAATAGCAATAGGCGACCCCGCTATCGCTGATATTAAGGTTATTAGCGACAAAGACCTAATGTTGATGGCCAGGGCCAAAGGCCAGACCGAGTTAATTATCTGGGACGGGTCAGGCCGGAGAGAATTTACTATTGAAGTAGTTAGCCGGGTTGTATTAGATGAAGTTATAGATAGGCTAAAAGAATTGTTGAAGGTCAACGATATCGAGGGAGTTACGGTAATCCAAAAAGGAGAAAATATCTTTCTGATTGGAGAAATATTGCACTCTTCGGATATGGAGCAGATTAAACAGATAGTTCACCTATTCCCCGGGGTAATTAGTTTAGTAAGAGAGGCAACTATCACTCCCCTGGTTCAGTTAAATGTGGAAGTGGTAGAGATGAGTATCACCGACAAAGAAAACCTGGGGATTAACTGGCTTACCAGTTTCCCGACCTATTATAAGTTGGATGACATGGTCTGGGAGCAGGAGGGCCGGAGGTCGACTGATTTGAACATTACTTTAGGATTTTTCGAGAAGCGAAGCCTTATTGCTGCGCTAAACTTTTTAATGACAGAAACCGATGCCCGCATTCTGGCAAAACCCAATCTGGTTGTTAGCAGCGGCAAAGAAGGTAAGATATTGGCTGGCGGAGAAATGCCCGTTCTTTCCAGTACACAACAAGGGGCATTGCCAACCATACAGTGGAAGCCTTATGGTGTTAGTTTAAATATAAGGCCCACAGTCCTTAAAAATGGAAATATTAATATTGCAATGCAGACAGAGGTCAGCGCTATTGATTTTGACATAGCGTATGGTGTCGCCGAGGGCTCAACTGTTTATGGTATGGGTACCCGCTCTGCTGAAACCGAGGTGGTCCTGAAGAATGGCGAGACCATGGTTATCGGCGGACTGATTAAAAACACCAAAACCGAGACCGTGCATAAGTTTCCGATTTTGGGCGATATCCCCCTGATTAACAGACTATTCAAGTCAACCGATACAACCATTAAAGAGCTTGATTTAGTAATATTCATAACTCCTATAATTATTGAAAGAGGAGAGGAAAGAACGGCTGATAATGTTGTTGACCTGCGGTTTATCGGCCGCAAAGATTAAGACAAAGACTTAGATCTGGGAGAAGAATGTTTAAAGGCCCAAAAGTAATAGCCATCTTTGGCACCAAGGGCGGCGTAGGCAAGTCGGTTGTCGCCACCAACCTGGCAGTTAGCCTGGCTTCACAAACAGGGAAACGGGTTGTCCTTTTAGACCTTGACCTGCGGTTTGGCGGTGATCTGGCTAAGATGCTGGGTCTTAGCCCTAAAAAGAGCGTGGCTGAGGTATCATCTGTTTTAAGCCAATCCAACAAAGGCAAGGGCGTTTCAATAGGAGATTATATGGTTAAACACCCCTCGGGTGTTGATTTATTAACAGCAATACTAAAACCAAGACATGCCCCCTTGATTACTCCTCCTGTAATGGAAAAGGTCTTTGAGCTGCTGAGGGTCTCCTACGAATATATAGTAGTTGATGCCGGCAAATCATTTACCGATGTATTGATTTCCACGTTTGATAATGCCAACCTAATACTCCTGGTTTTAACCCCGGATACATTAGCCGTCTATCAGACCAAGTGGAATTTAGAAATGATCGAATCTCTGCATTTTCCGTTGAGTATGGTCAAGGTAATCCTCAATCGTTTTCAGAGCAAGGGAGGGGTTCCGCGTAAAGAGGTTGAGGCAGTAATGCCCTGTGATATCATTGCCAGCATTCCCAGCGAAGGGAAAATTATGGGATTGGCCCTTAATAAAGGAATTCCGGCAGTAATAGACAGCCCGCGAAGCGGGGTGAGCGATGCTGTTAAAGAATTGGCTTCATTGTTGAGTTCTGAGGAGGCAGAGAAGATATTTATCGAGCGCCAGGGCGTGGTCCGGCCCAGGGTTAAAGAGGAACTTCCCGAAGAGGAACAGTTTTGGGAGAAATATGGCCAGGCAGAAGAAGTAATTGATTTAACAGGCGAAAGGCAGCAGGAAAAGAAAGATGAAATCATTATCTTAAAACAGAGGATTCACGAGCGTCTATTAGACGAACTGGATTTAAAAAAACTGGATGTAATTACTGCTACCGGCGACCCCCTGAAGGCAAGGGAATTAAGAAAAAGGACAGAGGGTATTATTTCAAACCTTTTAGCAAAAGAGGCCGGGGGAATAATATCTTCTTATGAGGTTCGAAAGACCCTGGTTAAAGAGATAACCGATGAGGCACTTGGTTTGGGGCCATTAGAAGATTTGCTTAAAGACCCCGAGGTAACAGATATATTGGTTAACAACAAAGACCAGATATATGTTGAGCGTCACGGCAAACTCGAACTTACTGCCAAAAAGTTTATTTCAAATGACCAGGTCAGGGTAATTATGGAAAGGATTCTTACGCCGCTAGGCAGAAGAATAGATGAGGCCGCGCCGATGGTCGATGCGCGGCTGCCTGATGGTTCAAGGGTTCACGCCATTATCCCGCCGCTTTCAATCAAAGGGCCGGCGTTAAGTATCCGCAAGTTTCTTAAAGAACGCTTTACTGCTAAGGATTTAATTAATTTCGGCACTATTACCCCAGAGATTGACGAATTTTTACACGCCTGCGTCGTTACCCGGAAAAATATGATTATCTCTGGAGGCGCGGGTTCGGGCAAGACCACCCTCTTAAATATCTTATCCCGATATATCCCTGAAGACGAACGGATTATTACTATTGAGGATGCAGCCGAATTAAAACTCCAGCAGGAGCACTGGATAAGTATGGAGGCCCGGCTACCCAATATTGAAGGCAAGGGCGGGGTGACCGTCCGTGACTTATTCCGCAACAGCCTGCGGATGAGGCCGGACCGGATTATAGTAGGCGAATGCCGGGGAGATGAAACCCCGGATATGTTACAGGCAGTGAATACAGGCCATGATGGTTCTTTGACCACCATTCACGCCAACACTACCCATGATGTTATAGCCAGACTTGATTCGCTGGTCTTAATGAGCGGAATGGATTTACCTTTACGGTCTATCCGCGAACAGATTGCCTTTGCAATTAATCTGATAATCCATACTGCCCGGCTCAGCGATGGCTCCAGAAAGATAACCTGTGTTACTGAGGTTACTAATATGATTGACGATGTCCATATCGGCCTGGAAGATATTTTTGT
>JAUWXU010000039.1 GCA_030616145.1 Candidatus Omnitrophota bacterium
AACTGCCGGGCTTCTTTAACAATAGAATCAATCGGTCTACTGCGATATCTGCCGCGAAGCTTCCAAATCACACAAAAACTGCAACGGTGGCTGCATCCTTCGGATATCTTAAGATAAGAAAAATGTTGAGGGGTAATAAAAACCCTTGGCGTAGCATGATTACAGATAAAGACTGGCTTATTTACCTCAAACACCCTCTTACCGTTAAGGGCCTTTTTAATTATACTGCTGATCCTGTCATAATCACCGGTCCCGACAAAGGCGTCTATTTCTTTTAATTCATTGAATAATTTTTTCTTATAGCGCTGGACAAGGCAGCCGCTGACTATCACCACTTTAGGCCTCCCCTCCTTTTTTAGATGAATCAAGTCCAGGACGGCATCGATCGATTCTCTCTTTGCTGATTCAATAAAAGCGCAGGTATTTACTATTCCTACATCTGAAAGCTTTATGTCGTCACTGATTTTATAACCGGACCTTTTTAACAGGCCGAGCATTATTTCAGAATCAACCAGGTTCCGCGGACATCCTAAACTGAGTATACCTACCTTGATCATAAACTACCTTATATGAGAAACCAGAAACCAGAGTACAGAAACCAGATTTTTCTTGACCCCTTCTGGTTTCTGGTTACTAGTTTCTGGTTACCTATCGATTAACTTTGATGCTCTCTTTGGTTAAGATAACTTCCTTTAAAACCTCACCTTCTTTGCCCAATTTTCCCAATGAATTGCCATTCAAATTCAACTTAAAGGCCCCGGCATTGCCAATCCGCAATCTAATCTTATCTTCACCCTGCCAGACCTCCCTATCCCCCTGGAAAAGCATGCCCTGGAAAAGCAGCTTACCGTTGCATCTTACCTCCAGCCACCCATCTTTTTCGGCAAAGACCTCCAATCTCAACGGCCCGCTTACCTTTTTGACGGATCTAACCGACGGGGACAATATTTTTTTAACTTCGACCGGTTTAACCTTGGCAGAAGAGGCCGCCTGCTCGGCATCTTTTGAGCGGGCTGATTTCCGTGATAGCACCCCCCTGATAGCAAAAAATCCGGAAATCAGGATAATTATCAGAACTGCGCTCAAGGACCCCACTACAATAAATTTGTCTAAACGAAGGCGGGGAATTTTTTCCCCTTTCAAAACTAAAACCTGCTCTGGCTCGGGCGGGTGCGTGGAAAGATATTCCTCAATCAATGGACCACTCTGGAGACCTAAATACTCGCCATATCTCTTCAGGAATCCCTTAACATAGGCCGGGCTGGGCAAAAGGTGAAAGTTATCATCTTCTAAATTTTTTAGCACACTATGATGAATCTTGGTCTGGGAGGCCACTTCTTCCAGAGACAATCCTTTCTTCTCTCTAGTCTTTTTTAATATTTTACCTATTGACTTCATCTTGATCTTCCTCCCACCTATCGACCAATATCTCCCGCGGCCTTGAACCCCGATAAGATCCTACTATCCCTTTCTCTTCCATCGCATCTATCAGGCGGGCTGCCCTGGTATAACCCAGGCGCATTCTTCGTTGAAGCATAGATACTGAGGCCTGTTTTGTCTCCAGCACCATTCTTGCCGCCTCGGCAAACAATTCATCCTGTTCAAAGTATGACCGGCTGGCCTTTTCTTCGAAAGATTTAAGAAGCTCCTCGTTATACTGCGGACTCTCCTGCGATTTAATAAAACCGACCACCCTCTCTATTTCTTTATCAGAAATTAAAGTGCCCTGACCACGAATGGGCTTGGAGACACCTGGTTTTAAAAAGAGAAAGTCGCCATTGCCCAAAAGTTTATCAGCACCATTAGCATCCAGGACTGTGCGGGAATCCACTTTGGTAGCCACCTTGAAAGATATGCGGGCCGGGAAATTGGCCTTTATTACACCGGTGAGTACATCTACTGATGGCCGCTGCGTAGCCAAAACAATATGTATACCCACTGCCCGGGAGAGTTGGGCCAGTCGGGTAATATGGTTTTCTATCTTTTCCTGAGCGATTGCCATCAGGTCAGCTAATTCATCGATGATAATCACCAGGTAAGGCAAGGGTTTTAGTGTTTCGCCATTCAATCCCAGTTTTCCCGAAGTCAATTTCTGATTATACACATCTATATTTCTGAGGCCTAATCTGGCAAATATTTTGTAGCGCTCTTCCATTTCATTCACTACCCAGCTCAGCGCGCCGGCTACTTTAGACGGTTCGGTAACAACAGGGCAGATCAAATGGGGCAGGTCGTTAAAAATTGCCAGTTCTACCCTTTTAGGGTCAACCATCAAAAATTTTATCCTATCAGGCGGCAGGCTGAACAATAACCCAATGATTATTGTATTGACACAAACGGTTTTACCGCTGCCGGTTGCTCCAGCAATTAATAGATGGGGCATTGCCGAAAGATCGTCAACAACAGGTATTCCGGCAATGTCCTTACCAAGGGCCAGCTTTAATTTAGATGAAGAACCTTGCCACTGGGAAGACTCAATAATCTCTCTTAGATAAACCAGGGTAGTAATACTGTTAGGGACTTCAATCCCTACTGCTGCCTTTCCTGGTATCGGTGCAACTATCCGGATAGACCTGGCCTTCATAACCAGGGCGAGGTCTTCGTTTAACGCCACAATCCGATTAACCTTTACGCCCGGCGCAGGCAGTATCTCATAACGGGTGATAACCGGGCCGCGGTTAATCTCGGTAACCTTCACGTCTATCCCAAAATCCTTTAAGGTCTCTTCCAAAACTTTAGCATTTGCGTTCAAATCATCAATAATCTTTCTCTTTTCTACCGGCGGAGGGGAATCCAGTAACTCCAAGGAAGGCAGCTTATATTTATCCGATGAACTACTACTTCTAGCAGCGACAGGTTTAGTAGAAGGCCCAATAACAGATGCTGTTCTTCTGTTATCCGAAATCGAATGTTTAATAATCGGTTTTGTTTCAGTCTTAACTTCAAGCCGGGGCATAACTTCCGGACTTGATTCAACCGAAGGTCTGGAAATTCTCCTTTTTTTCTCAATCCTTTCTGTTCCTGGCCGATATGCTTTGTCTATTAATCTCTTTTTTCTCCATCCGCTAATGCGGTCCGTCAAATTCCTGACCAAAGAAGGCAGATAAGAAAAAAGAAACGACCCAGTAGTTAATAGAATGGATAAAATAAATAAAGTAATTAAAATTACGTAAGAACCGATGATCCCGAAATAGGTAGCACTCAGCCCTGAAAATCGAAACCCGATAATCCCGCCCCGGACTATCCTCTCAGCCGCGGCTCCCTCAATTCCAACTCCCCGTAAACTGAATATTGCTGAAATAGATATCAATAAAATAACACTACCCAGTATTTTAATAACCGGCTTTTCTATCTCTTTGGACCTGCCATTTAACTTCAGGATTCCCCAACCAGCAGTAAGAAAAGGAATTAAAAAGGCTCCTCCTCCCAGGAGTAAAAAAAGAACCTGGGAAAAATAAGCACCGGCCACTCCGGCAAAATTAGAAGGATTTGAATTTGGATAAGATGTGATTAGATTTGTATCGGCAGGATTATATGAAACCAAACTTAAGATAATCAAAGTGGTAAGGGCTATTAAAACTAAGCCCGTTATTTGATTTATTCGTTCAGTCCTTTCCACTACTCCCCCAGCCATTTTCATTCCGATTAGTGACATCAAGCTTATCTTTTTCGACGATGTTCACGCGGGCTAGCGGTAAGATTAGCATCTGGGCAATGCGTTCTCCTGTTTCAATATTGTATTTGGCGGCGCTGGTATTCAAGACTACCACTTTTACTTCGCCTCTATAATTCGAGTCTATGACCCCGGCCATGATATGTATTCCCTCTCTGGAGGCCAGCCCACTGCGGTCTTTAATAACTCCTACAAAACCGGAGGGAATAGAGAGGTGTACGCCGGTCGGTAATACTACCCTTTGGCCGGCAGGAATAGCGACCTGTTCTGCTGAGCGAAGGTCTATACCTGCATCTCCTTTTCTTGAATAAGAAGGAAGAGGAAGGCCTTTTATTCTGGCTTCCTCGGTAAGCCGGATCTCCAGGACTATGTTGCTGGCCGCTGTATCTATATCCATTTACTTTACTTCCTTATCTCCGCCTTCTTTCTTATCTTCGTCTTCCTTGACGGCCTGTTTTAGCGAAAGCTTGATTCGTCCCTGCTCATCAACACCAATTACCTTAACCCGTATACGGTCTCCTTCTTTCAGAACATCTTCAACCCGCTTAATATATCCCGAGGACAATTCAGATACGTGGATCAAACCATCCTGACCAGGCAGGACTTCGCAGAATGCACCAAATTTGGTTATTTTTCTGACCTTTCCTGAATATATCCTTCCTACTTCCACTTCCTCGGTCAGTTTTTTAATTATCTCTACCGCCTTGTCGCATGATTGTTGATCTACAGAAACCACATTTATCTTGCCCTCGTCTCCAACTTCAATCTTGACGCCTGTATCATCCTGAATCTTCCTGATCGTCTTGCCGCCAGGACCGATTACCTCTCCTACCTTATTGGGATTTACCTTAATGGTAACAATCCGGGGCGCATGCGGAGAAAGAGATTCCTTTGGCTTAGCTATGGCCTGATTCATTTTTTCCAGGATAAACATCCTCGCTGTCTTAGCGTCCTTCATCGCCTGCCCGATAATTTGGGTAGAAATCCCGTCTATCTTTATATCCAACTGAATAGCGGTAATCCCTCGGGATGTCCCGGCAACCTTAAAATCCATATCTCCAAAGTGATCTTCCAAACCAGTAATATCGGTAAGCAATACGGTCTTCTCGCCTTCTTTAATTAATCCCATGGCTATTCCGCTCACTGCTGCCTTTATCGGAATACCGGCATCCATCAAGGCTAGCGATGCGCCACAGACAGTTGCCATGCTGGAAGAACCGTTTGAGGCCAGGATATCAGAAACCAACCTAACAGTGTAAGGAAACTCCTCTCCGGAAGGCATAACCCACCCTATAGCCTTTTCAGCCAAGGCGCCATGGCCTATCTCCCTTCTCCCCGGTCCGCGCATCGGCCGCACCTCACCAACACTGAACGGAGGAAAACTATAGTGCAACATAAACCGTTTATAGGAAACTCCTTGCAATGCATCTATCATCTGTTCGTCCAGCCGGCTCCCCAGGGTAGTAGTAGTCAAACCTTGGGTTTGACCTCGACTAAAAAGGGCAGAGCCATGAGGCCTGGGTAAAATCCCTACCTCGCAATGAATATCCCTGATGGAATTACACTTGCGGCCAGCCACCCTGACACCCTTATCAATAATCATCTCCCTTACCTTTTCACATTCAACCTTCTCCAGGCTAAGTTTAACATCATCTTCTGTCCACTGGGAATCTTCATCAATCAACTTCTCGGCCAGTCGATCACATAAAAGACCTAGTGATTCCTCTCTTTGTTCTTTTGATTCTAATTTAATTATTTTATCTAACTCGGCCTGCGCCAATTCTTTCACCTTCTGATAAAGTTTTTCATCTAATTCCTTGAGTTTGATTTTTCTCTTTGGCCGCTTGTGAGAGGAAGCCAATTTCTCTTCTAATTCGATTATCTTCCGGAGCTCCTGATATCCAAGCTCTATCGCCTGCAGTATTGTTTCATCATCAAGCTGATTGGCGCCGCCCTCCAGCATAGTCACGCCATTTTTGGTCCCCGCTACTATCAGATTCAAATCACTACTGCTCAACTCTGAAAATGTGGGATTAACAACAAAATTATTCTCCACTCTTCCTATTCTCACTGCTCCAACTAATTCGGGAAAGGGTATATCCGATATCCCCAAAGCAGCCGAAGCGCCAATCAGGGCCAGACAATCAGAGTCATTTTCTTCATCAGCGGACAAGACTGTTGCAATAATCTGAATCTCATTAATAAAACCGTCGGGGAAAAGAGGCCTCAGGGGGCGGTCAATTAACCTGGAAGACAGTATCTCTTTTTCAGAAGGGCGGCCTTCTCTTTTGAAGAAACCACCCGGAATCTTTCCGGCCGCAGAGGTCTTTTCTCTATATTCAACAGTCAGGGGAAGAAAACTGATTCCTTCCCTTGGCTCTTTTGATACTACCACAGTGACTAATACCACAGTACCCCCGTACTGGACAGTAACTGCGCCATTTGCCAGCTTCGCCATCTTGCCTGTTTCAATAATCAAATCCTTCTTCCCAAGAACTATTTTTACTTTTTCTGACATATCTCCTTATCTCCTTAACTAAAGCACTTAGCTACTTATCTCCTGAGGCCTAATTCTTTAATGATCTTGCTATATTTCTCCGGGTCCTGCCTTTTTAAATAATCCAAAAATCGTCTTCTTTGGCTAACCAATTTTAGAAGCCCATGTCTTGAATGATGATCTTTTTTATGGACCTTAAAGTGTTCACTAAGATCATTTATTCTCCTGGTCAACAAAGCTATCTGGATAGCACTGGAGCCAGTATCTTTGTCATGGATTTTGTAATTTTGCATTATCTTGCTCTTTTCCTCTTTGCCCAGTTTCATTTTAAGACCCCTCAAATTAAATGTATCTCAACCTCTTCCTGCTGCATCCATTCC
>JAUWXU010000109.1 GCA_030616145.1 Candidatus Omnitrophota bacterium
TCAGAGACTCCATTTACTGGCCTCCATAACTTTTACTTCTTGCCAAAAGCATATTTACTAATTCAATCGAACTTTTTTCCATATCCAGAACAAATTTATTTACCCGGCTGACTAAATAATTGTATGCTACAAGCGTAGGTATGGCAACGGTCAATCCAGCAGCTGTGGTAATCAATGCCACCCAGATACCCTGGGCCAGATCACCCGGGTTTACCGGATTAAAGGCAGAAGCCTTTTCCTGAATTATCTGAAAACACACTATCATTCCGCTGACTGTCCCCAATAATCCTAACAGCGGTGTAATATGAGCCACTGTAGACAAAACTCCCAAATTCTTCTCAAGCCGGGGAACCTCATGGAGGGCAGCATCGTTAAGGGTCTCTTTTATCTCATCCCGCGGCCGATCATGTTTTAAAATTCCTTGTTTTAAGATATGGGCAACCGGACCGGGGGTCTTATCGCAAGCCTCGATCGCCTCGACAATCTTATTTCCTTTAATTGAATTAAAAATACCCTCAAGAAAATCCTGAGTATCAATCTTGGCCCTGTAGAAATGAAACAACCTTTCAATTACTACAGTCAAGGCTATGATTGAACAAAAAAGTATTAAATACATTAACGGACCACCTCTTTGAATTATACTAACCATATCACCTGCCTCCTGTATTAAAACTGTTAGCCTGTTTGCCGGTTAGCCGACTAAGCACTTTATTCGGTCTGGGGAATAATCAACTCCGGCACCCTGAGTTCAGGATTTTCCAGCTCAGTCTCCATTATCTCCCTGGACATATCATCACTTAAAGCCAGGATATTATCTTTAATCCACTCTAACCGTTTCTGAGCATACCTGGCCTCTTTTAACTCTGTAGAGGCGAGCTTTTCATAAATGGTTCTGGCCTCATCCCATTTTTCTTCCTGTTCAAATATATAAGCAGCGCGGATCTTTGCCTCTACGGCCCAGGATACCTGTTCAGGGTAGAGATAGGCAACCTTGAGATATTCAATCTTTGCCTGGTCTAAGTTTTTCTGGCTTTGATAACAACGGGCAATACGAAATTGTATTTCGGCCTTAGCGGCTCCTTCTGATTTTTCCAGGGCTCTTTGATAATAACCAATGGCCTCTCTATATTCCTTTCGTCCGGTCAAGATATCTCCTACCCTGAATAATGCATCGCCTATTAATTCACTATTCCCATAATGGACAATCATATTCTTAAATTGCTCAATAGCACTCCCCATTTTCCCGTTCTTGTAAAAAACCCATCCTATCCAATAAGAAGCATTGTCAGCCAGTTCATGATTGGGTAAATCATCCAACAGCCTGTTAAAATATTCCCGGGCCTTTGTAAATTGATTATTGCGATAATGATATTTGCCTAACCAGAATAATATATCCGCGTTTAGGGAGGACTTTGCAAAATCGGTCAGGTGATGCTTGAAACTCTTTATTGCCTCCTCTTCTTTACGCAATTGCCAGTAACACCAGGCAATTTGGTAATTGGCTTTAGAGGCTATTTCTCCAGAATAGCTATCTTTGTTATTGGTCTGAGCCAATTTCTTAAAAATCTTAAGTGCCTTATTGTATTCGCCATTGTTATAGAAACAACTTGCTACCTGGGATAATGCTTCCCCCCGCAGATCAGTGGAAGGATAGCTGTTAATAACCTTCTGAAATTGCTCGCCAGCCCCAGCCCAATCTCCCTGTTTAAAATATGACCATCCTATTTTATACTGGGCCTTGTCCAGAAGATCACTCTGGGAAAAATTTATGATTAAACCCCGGAATGCGCCGATAGCCGAAACAAACTCTCCTTTTCTATAAAAGGCCTGACCTAACTGATACTGGGCATAATCAGCTAAATCAAATCCCGG
>JAUWXU010000059.1 GCA_030616145.1 Candidatus Omnitrophota bacterium
TACCTTTTTGAGCATCAAATCAGGAATAAACTGGCAGCTGCTTTGGGGCTGATTAAGGCAATAGGCCAGCGCCGCAGTACCATCAAGAGTGTTGCTGAATGCATAGTGGATAAACAATCACAATTTTTCAAGGAAGAAAAAGGTCATCTCAACCCATTGACATTAAAGCAGGTCGCAAGGATAGTCGGGAGGAATGAATCTACAATAAGCAGGGCAATCAACAATAAATACATCCAAACGCCTCTTGGGACTTTCGCATTGAAGTATTTCTTTAATGGTTTGCTTAAGACGTCCGAAGGAGAGATGATATCTATCCAGGCGATAAAGCAAAAGATTGCCGATCTGATCAGCACGGAAAATCCCCATTCTCCTTTAAGCGATGCTAAAATCGTAACCCTTCTTCAAGCCCAGAGAATCAATCTTGCCCGCCGTACAGTAACCAAATACCGCAAGGACTTAAAGATTCCCTCTTCCTCACTGAGAAGAAAATAATTCAAATAACAAATAATAAGATTTGCGTTTTATGATGCTTTATTTTTTTATAGGATTTTTTTAAACAGGAATGTTGCTGCTCAGGCTGACATCAACTAATCTTATTAGTTGACTGAGAAGTTTGATTTTTTGAGTATCGAACTTATTGGTGGGATTAGATGTAGCCAGGTTTATAACACCGAAGGTCTTACCCTTTACGGAAAGCGGCGCAACCACAGCCGATTTTAATTCCGGCCGGGTGAATCTTTCTCTGATTTGTTTAGCAGTAATTTTATCATCTAACAGGAGAGGCTTGCTTCTCTGAACTACCAGGCCGGCAATACCCTCGCCTGGTTTAAGCCGGGCACTGTTAACTATATCCTTTTTGAGGCCCCGGTTTAACTTGATATATAATTCATTGGTCTTTTCATCAAAGACCATAATTGAGCCGATTTCGGCATTGGTAGCGTCAAAGGCCACATCCAGAAGGCTCTGCAGTAATCTGTCTAAAAAGACCTTTTGAATACGTCTTTTCAGTACGGCAAATTTTAAAATCGACCTTTCTAAACGAAACTTCTCGTATCTTAAGCGGGCGATATAACAGCTTATTTCGCTGATTAATTCAATGACTGATTGGATTCCTGAAAAAGAGAAATGGCTGATTTCGATAAGCCCGTCTATAAAATCAAGAAAGTTCGCCCCTTTATCTTCCAGCACCTTTTGATATGTGCTGGGTCTTTGACGCGGACCCACCAGAACCGGACCAATCATAAGATAGGCGATTATCTGCCCCCTGACTATCTTGACCGGAATGGAATAGTTATGCAGCCCTATCCTATTGCAATAGATATCTTCTTTAATCTCTGTTCCTGTGCCGAATTTATCTTTTTTGGGCAGTTTAGGATCGAGGAGACATCCCCTGCATACAGACAGCCACAAATCCGAATCTTTTAGGACTTCAGTGCAGAGCTTTGTCTCGTTGCTGGGTTCCGAGATGGCCATTCCTTTTTCGTCCACAGTTCGCACGGTAAGTTTAATCACCTCGGCAAAATGGTCCTGCATCTTTTGCCAGTGGTGGATATCGATTATGTCATGGAAAGATACCTTACTAGCCATCATTCCTTCTTTTTGTTTAATAGACCGTATTTCTTCATCTTATTATATAAAGTAGAACGATTTATGCCTAAGTTTGCCGCTGCCTGCTTCCTGTTCCAACTCGTCTCTTCTAAACCATTCTGGATAATCTGTTTTTCCGGGTGTTTAAGCACCTCTTTAAGGAATCCTTCTTTTTGATTGTTGATTGTATTTATATTATCACCATTGATCACCTCGCCTGATTCCTGAAGGATTTCTGGGAGGTCTTGCCTGGTAATGATATCGTGGCCTTTAGATAAGATAATTGCCCGTTCGATGACGTTCTCCAGTTCCCTTATGTTGCCCGGCCATTGATATTTCAGCAGGGTCTTCATTGCATCCCCGGATACGGCAGTCACATTTCTTTTGCTGTTGCGCTGATTGCACTTTTTGATAAAATGCTCCACCAGTAAAGGGATATCATCCCTTCTTTCTCTTAATGGAGGGATGTGTATAGGGATGACGTTTAAACGGTAAAATAGGTCTTCTCTGAACCTGCCTTCCTCGATTGCCATACTCAAATCCTGATTGCTGCTGGCAATAACCCTTGCGTCCACTTTAATAGTACGGCTGTCTCCCACCCGTTCAAACTCTCCGCTTTGCAGCAGCCGAAGCAGTTTTACCTGCAGGCTTGGACTAAAGGCATCTATTTCGTCCAGGAGGATAGTGCCTTTATCGGCCAGTTCATATCTGCCGATCCTGTCTTTTATAGCGCCGGTGAATGAACCCTTGATGTGGCCGAAGAGTTCAGTTTCCAGCAAGGTCTCAGGCAGGGCGCCGCAGTTAACCTCAATAAATGGTTTATCCCGGCGGGAAGGATCGCTGTTATGGATGGCATGGGCAACGACTCTCTTACCCGTGCCACTTTCCCCGGTTAATAAGATAGTGGCATTGGTATCGCAAACCGCCTCGATTGTAGCATAAATCTTCTGCATCTTGGGGTCTCCACCAATAATGCCGTGAAAACTTTGCCGGTTGGAAGCGGCAAGCCTTTCTTTCAGCAGACGGTTTTCTTCTAATAACCTTTGTTGATTTAATATCTTCTGGATGACTACCTTTATCTCACTATCCACTATCGGTTTGCTAATATAGTCAAAGGCCCCCTGTTTCATTGCCTCTACTGCTGTTTCAATAGACCCATACCCGGTAATCAATATTATTTCTGTTTTTATAGAATTGGCCTTGATTTGTTTAAGTAAACCCAGCCCATCTAACCGGGGCATCTTAAGATCTACGATTGCTATCTGGGGAGATATTCTTTTGATGGTTTCGAGCGCCTCAAGGCCGTCATTGGCAGTGACAACGTCATACCCCTCAAATTTTAAAATTTCATATAGGGACCGCCGGGTAAGCGGTTCATCATCTACGACTAAAATTCGATTGTTAATGCTCATTCTCTATCCTTATTTAATTTAGCTTTAGTCTGATTATCCTTAATAGGCAACCGAATAATAAAGGTGGCGCCTTTTTCGTTTTTCTTTTCCAAAACAATTCTTCCACCGTAGCGTTGAATGATGCTGCAGCATATTGCCAGGCCAAGACCTGAGCCTTTACCCATTTCCTTGGTGGTAAAAAATGGCTCAAAGATTCTATCCCGGACTTCAGTGGGGACACCAGGACCGTTATCGCTGAATCTCATTTCAACAAAACTATTATTTGAGGTGCTGGTTATCTTTATCTTGCCTCCCCGGGGCAGGACCTCACAGCTATTCTTCAATAGATTAGTAAATACCAGTTTCAGTCCCCTATCTTCAATAAACGGTAGATTTGAGCCCAGTTCTTTTTCCACCTTTATATCGTTAGAAACGATATGGTGTCTGATCATATCCAGGGAGTCATTAATGACCTTATTTATATCCAGCGATTTGGGTGAGAGGGAATGACTGTGGGTAAAATCCAGCAGCGACCTTATAATCTTTACCATTCTGTTTAGCCCCTTTTTGGACTCTAAAAGGTATTCTCTGACAATTCCTTCTTCTGCCAGGCATCCCAGGGAGAGATTGATATATCTGATAACGCCGTCTAAGGGGTTATTTAGCTCATGGGCAATACCTGAGGCCAGTTTACCCAGGGAGGCAAATTTGGTTATGCTGTCTTCGGCGCCGTTGCCTTGAGGTTTTAGGGTTTCTTTTAAGCCCTTAACCGCTTCAGAGTTATAAATGGTCATAGCAATATAATCAGAGACAGCAGAAAGCAGTTTAAGGTCCTGGGGGGTGAATGGCTGTTGTAAGGATTTTTGATTTATATTGATAACGCCGATTAATCTATCTTCGGCGACCAGCGGGGCAGAAAGGAAAGAATTTGTATCATAATGCTTAAACCGCTGCTGGTTATGGAGATGATGCTTGGTAATATCGGCTACCAGCAGGGGTTTTCTCTGGGAGGCT
Organism: Candidatus Omnitrophota bacterium; assembly: GCA_030616145.1. Classification (GTDB taxonomy): domain Bacteria; phylum Omnitrophota; class JAUWXU01; order JAUWXU01; family JAUWXU01; genus JAUWXU01. Next base: position 3,993 of record JAUWXU010000059.1, read on the forward strand.
ACAAATCCGGCTATACCTTTGTCCAGGCTTTGTCTGAGCCCGATCAGAGACCTTTCAATTCCATTACCATCAATAGCCTTTAATACCAGCTCGTTACGACTATCATCAAACAAAAAAATCGACCCTGATTTAGATTCCAGAATCTCTAAACACTTACTCAGGGCCGTCCTTAAAAAATCTTTCTTTACATTAGGTGTTTTTTTTAAACACATGTCTTTTATTTTAACCATCTTTCCCCTGTCCGCCTTGAAAATCTTGACTAAATAAAAGGTGCTTGAGTATACTACTCTTCTTGTTTATTGTCAAGTATTTTATTTACAACCTTGGCCAGACGGTTTTCAGGGTATCTTTTGATCAGTTCTTTATATATCCTCTTCGCCTCCTCAGGTTCGTTTAATTTTTCACGATAAATCGTACCTAAGGTAAATAAACAGATAACTGTGCGGGGATCATCAGGGTAATTAGCAATAAAGGTTTTCAGAGAACCTGCCGCCTTATCCCATTTCTTTTGAAGCAGATAAGAACGACTGATAAAATCCTGGGCAGTAATTGCCTGGGGTGTGTTTGGTTTTTCCTCGATTATCTTCTGATATCTTTTGATAGACTCTGCAAATAGCTTTTCAGCCTTGGGGACCTGCTTTTCCTTGAGATAATGTTCAGCA
>JAUWXU010000056.1 GCA_030616145.1 Candidatus Omnitrophota bacterium
GGATTTTGTAAAGGTGGCCGAGGCCTACGGAGCCAAAGGTATCAGGGTTACAAAGAAAGAACAGGTCAGGCCGGCCTTAAACAAGGCCATTAAGACAGCCGGGCCGGTAGTGCTGGATTTTATAATTGAACCGGAGGAAAATGTCTTCCCGATGGTTCCTGCAGATTCAGCCATTAACCGGATGATTGGGGGCATGGCTTAAAAGTAGATAGTCCATAAATCAGTATCAAAGAAATCAGTATCAAAGAGTCAGAGAGTCAGAGATAATCAGCGTCAAAGAGTTAAAGCGTTAAAGATTAAAAATACTATATTTAAATTTTTTACTTTGGCTCTTTGACACTGCCTTTTATGGACTATGGACTTAATGGGAGCGAAGAAGGGGATGATGAAGCATGTTATCTCGGTATTAGTGGAAAATAAATTTGGCGTCTTGGCGCGGATTTCAGGATTGTTTTCAGCCCGGGGTTTTAATATTGACAGTCTGGCGGTGGGCGAAACAGATGATCCGACTGTGTCGAGAATGACCATTGTTGCTGAAGGTAATGAAAGTACCCTGGAACAAATTACCAAACAACTTCATAAGTTGATCGATGTCATTAAAGTCCAGGATATAACCAACCAGGATTATATAGACCGGGAATTAATGTTAATAAAGGTCAATGCCGGCAAAAAGGACCGGGCTAAGTTAATTCAGATCGTGGATACATTCAAGGCCAATATAATTGATGTTAACCCGGAGACCCTGAGCATTGAGATAGCCGGTGAACAGAGCAAGATAGATGCTATTATGGAACTGCTGGCGCCTTTTGGCATAAGAGAGATTGTCAGGACCGGCCGGATAGCTATGGCCAGGAAGAAAGAGGTAGCTATAAAGAAAAAAAGTTCATAGTCCATAGTCGATAGTCTATAGTCCACAGATTCTTAAAAAAGGTTTCTTTTTTTCTTATCTATCGACTGTCGACTTTTTTTCTTTGTCTATGGACTATGGACTAATGATGGGGGTTTGAAATGGTTAAGATATATTATGACAAGGACGCGAGCTTAAGTATTTTAAAGAAAAAGAAAATAGCAATAATCGGCTATGGCATTCAGGGTAGGGCCCAGGCCTTGAACCTGCGGGACAGCGGATTAAACGTAGTAGTAGGTGAATTGGAAGGAACGCCGAATTATAAACAGGCCAGGAAGGATGGTTTCCAGCCGGTCTCAGCAGCTGAGGCCTCCAGGGACGCAGATGTTATTCAAATCCTGACTCAGGATCACACCCAGGCACTGGTCTATACAAAAGAGATATTGCCGAATTTAAAAAAGGGAAAGGCCCTGGCCTTTTCTCATGGATTTAACATTCATTTCAGCCAGATTGTTCCGCCCAAGTACATAGATGTATTTATGGTCGCACCGAAAGGACCGGGGAGTTTAGTCAGACAGATGTTTGAACAGGGGAAAGGGGTTCCCTGTCTGCTAGCTGTCTTTCAGGAATATACTGGAAAGGCCAAAAAAATAGGACTGGCTTATGCCAAGGGCATTGGGGGGACCAGGGCAGGGGTGATTGAGACTACCTTTGCCGAGGAGACCGAAACCGACCTTTTTGGCGAACAGGTAGTGTTGTGCGGTGGCGTTACTGAACTAATCAAGGCCGGTTTTGAGACATTGGTAGAGGCGGGCTATCAACCAGAGATTGCCTATTTTGAATGCCTGCATGAATTAAAATTGATAACTGATATGATTTATCAAACCGGTATTCAGGGAATGAGAAAGAGGGTTTCAGATACAGCAGAATACGGGGATTTAACCCGGGGTAAAAGAATTATTACCCCCAAGACCAGAGAAGAGATGAAAAAGATTTTGTCGGAAATTCGTTCTGGCAAGTTTGCCCGGGAATGGATTACGGAAAATCAAGCCGGCCGGCCGGTATTCAGGGCACTTTCCAAACAGGATGATAACCATCCCATTGAAGTTGTCGGTAAAAGACTTCGGGGGATGATGGAGTGGATCTAAACCAAAAAGATCAGTTAATTGGTTAAATGGTTAATTGGTGAGTATCTCTTTAAACAAACTCTTTTTTAATTAACCACTCACCGCTTGAATTGCTTAATTGATTTAGTATTAAGAAGGATTTATTGATATGGCTACTAAAAGAATAATTATCTTTGATACAACTCTACGGGACGGTGAGCAGTCGCCGGGCGCGGGCTTAAACAGCAAAGAAAAGCTGGAGATTGCCTTACAGTTGGCCCGGTTAAAGGTGGATGTGATTGAGGCTGGTTTTCCGATTTCTTCTCAGGGAGATTTTGACGCGGTGAAGCTGGTGGCATCCAGGGTTAAGGGGCCGGTTATTTGCGGTCTGGCGCGGGCAATAAAGAAGGATATAGATAGTGCCTATCAGGCCTTGCGTAAGGCATCCCGGCCACGACTCCATCTGTTTTTAGCTACATCCAAGATCCATATGAAATATAAGTTGAGAAAGGCGAAAGAGGAGATTTTGCGCTTAGCCGTAGAGAGTGTAAAGTATGCCCGGAATTTAGCCGATGACATAGAATTTTCTCCCGAAGATGCTTCACGAAGCGAGAGGGACTTTTTATACAGTATAATTGAGAAGGTAATCACTGCCGGGGCAAAAACGGTAAACATTCCCGATACCGTCGGTTATGCTGTACCCACCGAATTTGGCCAGTTGATAAATGGTATCAAGCAAAATGTGCCTAATATTAGCAAGGCGGTAATCAGTATCCACTGCCATAATGACCTTGGTCTGGCGGTTGCCAATTCTCTTTCAGCCATCAAAAACGGGGCAGGCCAGATCGAGTGCACAATTAATGGAGTTGGCGAACGGGCAGGAAATGCCTCGCTGGAAGAAATTGTTATGGCTCTGGCTACCCGGAAAGACTTTTTCAATTATAATAGTTCTGTTAAAACCAGAGAGATTTATAAGACCAGTCGACTGGTCAGCAGGTTGACCGGAATTTTGGTTCAGCCCAATAAGGCCATTGTTGGCAAGAATGCCTTTCGCCACGAGGCAGGAATTCACCAGGATGGTATTTTGAAAAAAAGGACTACCTACGAGATTATGCGGCCGGAAGATATCGGATTAGAAGAAAACAGGTTGGTTTTGGGAAAACATTCAGGAAGGCACGCCTTTCTGGTAAGATTGAAAAAACTGGGTGTTACCTTGAAGGAAACAGAGTTAACCAAGGCATTTAAGCGCTTCAAGGACCTGGCTGATAAGAAAAAAGAGATTTTTGATGAAGACTTGCTGGCTATCGTTGAAGAGGAAATTACTGTTTTACCCGAGACCTGGCGCCTGGAAAATCTCCAGATTACCAGTGGTAACAAGATTGTCCCCCGGGCAGTCATTAGTTTAAAGGCTAAGAATAAAGTTATTCAAAGAAGTTCTTCCGGAGACGGGCCAGTGGATGCCTGTTACAAGACCATCGATAAAATTACCGGGATAAAAGGAAGACTGTTAGATTATTCCTTAAGGGCAGTTACTGGCGGGAAAGATGCCCTGGGTGAAGTGACGGTAAAGATGCAGTCAAAAGGCAGGATTGTCAGCGGCCGGGGCACGAGTACAGACATTTTAGAGGCATCAGTCAAGGCCTATCTGAGTGCAGTAAATAAATTAATTAATTAGGTTATTTACTCACCAATTAACCAATTATCAATTAGAGATGATAAACGCTGATACAAGACTCTATGTCCTTTTTGGTTATCCAGTACGGCATACCTTTTCTCCGGTTATGCATAATGTGGCATTCCGGGCGATTGGTTTAAATTCTGTTTATCTCCCCTTTGAGGTAGAGCCCGAGAAAATAGGAGATGCGCTGAAAGGGATTGTTGCCTTAGGAATAGAGGGCGCGAACCTTACCATCCCCCATAAGGAAAGGGCATTGGTCTACATGGATAAGTTAAGCCCCGAAGCCAGATTAATCGGGGCAGTTAATACTATTGTGTGTCGAAATAAGAAACTTATTGGCTATAATACCGATGGCGCAGGTTTTGTTGCCTCGCTCAAAAAAGACGCTCGCCTGAGCCCCAAGGGTAAAAACATCTTTATCTTAGGGGCTGGAGGTGCAGCCAGGGCCATAGCTGTGGAGCTGGCAAAGGAAGGGGCACGTCGGATTGCACTAACTGACTTGGTTTATCGCCGTGCTCAAAATCTGGCATTGAAAGTCAGACAGGCCTTTTCTGATTGTACGGTCAGGGTGAGTACCCTGAGAAAAAAAGAAATGACCAGGAATATTCTAGATAGTGATTTACTTATTAATGCCACCCCGATAGGGATGAACAAATCAGACCCTTTATTAGTAGATGAAGAAAGTTTACATCCGGGCCTGGTTGTCTATGACCTTATTTATAATCCGCGTGAGACAAAATTGTTAAAGTGTGCTAGGGTCCGTAAACTGAAAGCGCTTAATGGACTGGGTATGTTGCTCTATCAGGGCGCCATTTCTTTTAAGCTTTGGACAGGAAGAAAGGCGCCGGTAGAAGTGATGAGAAAAGCGCTGCTTAAACAAATAAATTTAAAGAAATAAATATCTATAAAGGGTATTATGTTAAGGGTTATTGTTTTCGTTGTTGGTGCGTGCGTGGGCAGTTTTTTGAATGTCTGTATCTATCGCCTGGAAAAAGGCGCCTCAATCATCCGGCCGCGTTCATATTGCCCTGATTGCAAACATCCCCTGGCCTGGTACGATAATATTCCTCTATTAAGTTATTTGATTTTAATGGGG
>JAUWXU010000040.1 GCA_030616145.1 Candidatus Omnitrophota bacterium
TCAAGGCCTCTTTTGAACGGGCCGCCCTAGCGCATAACCGCGCAGCAGAACAAAACTTTCTCCGGTCCTTAATCAGGTGATCAGCCGGCAGGACCATCATAACCGCATCCGGGTCAATCCGTTTTATCAGCACCGCACCCAGGCCTACTGCCGCAGCTGTATTACGTCCAAATGGTTCCTGAATAATTTTTATTTCTGGAAATCTGATTAACTGTTCACCTACCGCTGATGCAGATTGCTTGCTGGTTATAACCAATATCCTATTCGCAGGAACAACCCACTTTGCCCGATGGATAGTCTCTTGCAGCAATGACCTCTTTCCGGTAACAGTAAGCAAATACTTTGGCCTGGTCGTTGTTGACTTCGGCCAGAATCTCTGGCCCTTTCCTCCGGCTATTATAACTGCGTATAACATATCATCAGAATTCCTTAAATCTGTTTAGATGCCCGGACAAGACGTTGAACAAAATTGCCGGTTCTCTTAACCAAATCTTTTTTCCCTAGATTTTTTTCAATAACATCAATAATTGCACTGCCAACGACGACACCATCGGCAGCCATTCCGGATATCATTCTAACCTGCTCTGGATTGGAAACGCCAAATCCGACAATCACCGGTTTGCGAGTTACCCGGCGGATTTGGGAAATCTTCTGCCTGATGTCTTTCGCCAAAGTCTTTTTTCTTCCGGTAGTGCCGGTTCGGGATACATAGTAAATAAACCCATCGGATTCCCGGGCAATCATCTTTACTCTCTGAGGGGTACTGGTGGGTGCAATCAAATAAGCCATATCTAATCCATATCTGGCAAGTTCGGCCTCTAAGATTTTACCTTCTTCCGGAGGAAGGTCCGGGATAATTACGCCATCAAGGCCTGCGGCATCTAAATCCCTGGCCAATTTCTTTACTCCATATTTATAAACAGGGTTGTAGTAACTGAACAAGACCAAGGGAATTTCTACATTCTTTTTCCTCAAGTTCCTGACCAAACCAAGTATATCCTTCAACGATATCTTATTCCGAAGGGCCCTCTGGGAAGCCCTCTGAATAGTGGTTCCGTCGGCAAGCGGGTCAGAAAACGGGACCCCCAGTTCTATCATATCTACCCCCCGCTTCTCAAATTCAATAATCAATTTTTCGGTTATTGAAAGCCGTGGGTCTCCGCAGGTTATATAGACAATAAAGGCCTTTACTTTCTTTTTTCTTATATCAGCAAATTTTTTGGCAATCCGATTCATATTTTCCTTATTTCTTCCCGGCATATTGAGTTACTATGTCTACATCCTTGTCCCCGCGACCGGACAGACAAATTACTATAGTCTTTTTCTTCCCTACCTTTGGCGCCAACTGCTTCAGGTAGGCAATGGCATGAGCCGACTCCAAGGCAGGTATCAAGCCTTCAGTCTCTGCCAGCAAGTTAAAGGCCTGCAAGGCCTGTTTATCGCTTACCGCTGTGTATTTGGCCCTGCCGATTTTTTTGTAGTAGGCATGCTCGGGCCCAACGCCGGGATAATCCAACCCTGCTGCAACTGAATGCGCTAAACTGATCTGCCCATCTTTATCCTGCAAGACATAACCCAATGAGCCGTGAAGCACTCCGATATCACCCTTAATCAGGGTCGCGGCGTGTTTTTTGGTCTTGAGTCCGAACCCTGCTGCTTCTACACCGATAAATTTTACCTTCTTGTCGTTGAAAAACGGATGAAACAGTCCCAGGGAATTACTCCCCCCGCCGACACAGGCAACCAGATAATCGGGAAGTTTTCCTGTCTGTTTAATAATCTGGCGCCGGGCTTCTCTACCGATTATTGACTGAAAGTCCCGGACAATCAAAGGGTAGGGATGGGGTCCGACTACTGAACCAATAATATAGTGAGTAGTTCTTACGTTAGTCACCCAATCCCTGATTGTTTCATTACAGGCATCCTTCAGTGTTCGGCTTCCGCTGGTTACCGGAATAACCTTAGCCCCTAATAATTTCATCCGGAAGACATTTAACCGTTGGCGGCTAATATCTTCGGTGCCCATATAAACCTCGCAGGTCATACCAAACATAGCCGCGGCAGTAGCAGCAGCTACTCCATGCTGGCCAGCACCTGTTTCTGCTATAATGCGGGTTTTCCCCATTCGTCTGGCTAACAATACCTGACCCAAGGTATTATTTATCTTGTGTGCGCCGGTATGACAGAGGTCTTCTCTCTTCAGATATAATTTTGCTCCCCCCAGTTTTTTGGTTAATCTTTCTGCAAAATAGAGCGGCGTCGGCCTTCCTACATACTGAGTCAAGTAATAATTTAATTCTTCTTTGAAAGATTTGGTTCTGCGAACCTTGTTGTATTCCTTCGCCAGTTCATCCAGGGCATTCATCAGGGTCTCCGGAACAAACTTTCCTCCAAATCCCCCAAAGTAACCTTTCCTGTCCGGTAAATTCATCAATCTCCTCCTGCGCTGCGGACCTGCTGAATAAATTTCTTGATCAATTGCGCATCCTTTTTGCCGGGACTTTTTTCAACACCTGATGAAACATCAACGGCATAGGGTCTTACCTTTTGGAGTGCCCGGGCGACATTTTCCGGGTTCAGACCGCCGGCAATGATAATCGGCCTGCCATATTTTTTAGCCTTTACAGCCAAGTCCCAGTTAAACACTTCTCCCGTGCCTCCAAATTTATCTTCATTATAGGCATCCAACAGATACATCTCAACATCATAATCGTCCAAATCTTCAATACTCTGTTCTTCCTTAATCCTGAATGCCTTAATAACTTTGCCCTTTTCTTTTATCCGCTTGCAATAATCCGGTGATTCATTACCGTGAAACTGAAAATAATCCAGCCGGCATTTATCAAATATCATTTTGACTGCCAGCTCTTCTTGGTCAACAAACAATCCAACCGTAGATACTGAAGTAGGCAGTGATTTGATAATTGCGATTGCACTGTTAATCTTAATTTGACGCGGGCTCTTTTCGCTGAATACAAATCCCAAGAAGTCAGCACCCAGATCTGCCGCCAGCAGGGCATCATCAAGATTGGTTATCCCGCAAATTTTAATCTTGGTCATTCCGGCAGGACTCCTTCATTAGTTCTTTTATCTTGCCAGATATATCTGCGCTCGCCATGAATGTCTCACCGATCAATACCGCCGCCACACCGAGATCTTTCAGCCGTTTTACATCCTGGGAGGTTTTAATGCCGCTTTCAGAAATTATTATCTTATCTTTCGGCAATAACCTGATAAGCCTTTCAGTAGTGCCAAAGTCTGTTTTGAAAGAAGTCAGGTCGCGATTATTAATTCCGACAATTTGAATATTTAATTTCTCTATCTTGCTTAAATCCTCGGCTGAATGAATTTCGACAATCGAACTCATCCCTAACCCGGCGGCAATAGAAGATAAACTGGCTATTTTATCTTTAGAGAGAATGGCTGCGATTAAAAGTACAGCATCAGCACCGGCTAGAAAGGATTGATAAATCTGATAATCATCAATAATAAAATCCTTTCTTAAAATCGGAATAGTAGCAACCTTTCGCACTTGTTCTAAATATTGCAAACTCCCTTTAAAAAACTGCTGATCGGTCAAGACTGACAGTGCCTGCGCCCCATTATCCTGGTAAATCCGGGCAATCTCTACCGGGTCAAAATCTTCCCTGATTATTCCTCTGCTCGGACTAGCCTTTTTAATCTCGGCAATCAGGCTAATCTGGCCGGGTCTAGCTATGGCTGATTTGAAATCCCGCCGGCGGGGTAGGCCAACTGTCTTTGTTACTATATCCTTCCCGGAAAGTTTTGCCTTTGCCTCCTCAACCTCTTTTTTCTTCCGGGTTAAAATCTCATCTAATATCACCAATATTCTCCAATATCCCCTTTCTCACTTCAACCCCGGAGGCAGCAGTACGTAAACCTCCGGGGTTGAGGTAGAAAGGTTTTATCTGTTCGTGTATTTCTTCAAAAGTTCCAGTTTTTCTAATGCCTTGCCGGAATCAATGGAACGACCAGCCAACTCAAGGCCTTTATTAATATCCTTGACAGCATCACCGGCGTAAAGAGCGCAGGCCGCATTTAACAGAACAATGTCCCGTTGAGGACCTTTTTTACCGTTTAATATGTCTTTGGCTATCTTGACATTAAGGCCGATTTCTCCTCCCTTTAATTCGCTTAATGAAGCCCTTGAGATGCCAAAATCCTCTGGTTTTATCTGATATGTCTTTACTGTGCCACTGATTAATTCCGAGACCTGGGTTGGAGCTGTTGTAGTTACCTCGTCCAGTCCGTCTAAACCATGCACTACCAGAGAATGGATAGACTTTAAATTTCCCAAAACCCTGGCCAGAGGTTCGGTTAAAGACTTCTTATAGACGCCAAGCAGTTGATGATTTGCGCCAGCCGGGTTAGTTAATGGTCCTAAAATATTAAAGACCGTCTCTATCCCCATCTCTTTTCTGGCGGGCATAGCATACTTCATTGCTTTATGTAACAGGGGCGCAAACAGAAAGGCAATTCCAATTTTGGCCAGGCATTGTTCCACCTTATCCGAAGCAATCTCAATATTAACCCCTAATGTCTTAAGCAAATCAGCACTCCCACATTTACTGGAGACAGATACGTTGCCGTGTTTGGCTATGGTCAAACCTGCTCCAGCTGCCACTAAAGCGCTGAGTGTGGAAATATTAAAGGTATGTAATTTGTCTCCGCCGGTGCCACAGGTATCTACTACCTTAATTCCCGGAGCCTTTATCCTGGTTGCATGCTGACGCATCACTTTAGCGCAACCGGTAATTTCATCTACTGTCTCGCCCTTCATCTTCAGGGCGGTGATAAATGAGGCGATCTGGGCCGGGGTTGTCTTCCCATCCATAATCTCATTCATAACCTCTTCAACCTCTCCTTCAGAAAGGTTGGTACGCTGAACAAGTTTGGCAATGGCCTGTTTAATCATCGGTTTTTCCTGTATATTTTCTTTGGGTCGAATATCTTTTTGGCTACTATCCGCGAAGACCTGCCCCCCCCAGTTAATTTGCGGTAAAAACAGGACCGGTATCCCATGTGACAGGCACCGCCTTTTTGTTCAACCTTGAATAAAAGCGTGTCGGCGTCGCAGTCAAAAAAAACTTCCCTGACCTTTTGATGATGGCCGGAGGTCTCCCCTTTAAGCCATATCTTCTTGCGGGAACGCGAGAAAAAATGCATCTTTCCGGTTTTCAGTGTCTTTTTCAACGCTGCCTCATTCATATAAGCCAGCATCAAAACCTTTCCGGTTTTATAATCCTGGACTATCGCCGGAATCAGGCCTTGTTTATCATATTTTAACTTTATCACAATGATTATTCCGATATCTTTATTGCCTCAGAAAGGTCTACTTTGTCTTCGTATAAGTCCTTGCCGATTATAACGCCCTCGACCCCTTTGGGTTCTAGCCTCTTAAGTTTCGAAATATCTTCCAGAGAGGCAATACCTCCGGAAACAATAATCTTTATCTTGGTCTCTTCCAAAAACCGCTCAATGGCCCCAACATCTGGCCCGGTCAACATCCCATCCTTAGAAATATCGGTACAGATAATTGTTTCTGCCCCAAATTCTTTTAACGTCTTTGCCAGCGAGGCCGGACTGGAAGGGTAAGCTGTTCGAAACTCAACTTGAAGGGCTGTCTTGGTCCAACCATTGGTCTGAATCTTACCCCCTCGTGAATCAATACTGACTATTATCTTATCTTTAAATTTGGCAATTATCCTTTCGGCAAATTCCGGATCCTGACATGCCCTTGTTCCCAAAACCACCCGTTTAATTCCCTGGTCGAGCACATCTTTTATTGCCTTTTCAGTCCTGATGCCACCTCCCACCTCAACCGGAATTGATATTTCTCTGGCTATTTCACCGGCCAAATCAAGATTGGCAGGAACTCCGCTGGCTGCACCGTCTAAATCAACAATATGAATAAAAGACGCTCCTTGAGATGCCCACTTACGGGCAATCCCCAGAGCGTCATCAGAATAAACTTTTTCCTGAAGAAAATCTCCCTGCCTGAGCCGAACCACCTTGCCGTTTTTTAAATCAATAGCGGGAATGATTAACATATTTAGAGGTCGATAATTCCTTTAGTGGAAGGGGTACCCTTTCTTCTTTCATCTATCTGGGTCGCCTGGTCCATTGCCAGGCCCAGGGCCTTAAATGTCGCCTCTAATATATGATGAATATTTTTGCCGCCGGCCTGAATTATATTGACCTTTATGTTTGCACCTAACCTTTTGGCAAAAGATTCTAAAAAGTGTTCTGCGTCTTCAAAACAATATGTCCCTTTCTTCGATTTGACATCTGGCAGATTGGATGAAAAACTCCCCCTTCCACAGATATCTATAACTACTTGCGCTAAAACATCTTCCATAGAAACTGTTGCTTCACCAAATCTCCTAATCCCTTTTGTATCGCCAATAGACTTTTTAAT
>JAUWXU010000017.1 GCA_030616145.1 Candidatus Omnitrophota bacterium
GCCTTTAAGTGGCTTTTTGGTTCCAACTCCTCTATTTCTGAGGCATTAAAGAAAATAGAAAATGAAATTCCTTCCAGCCCGGAACTTTCCAATATGATTAATTTTATCAAGGGAGCAAAGCGAGGAATTAGTAGATGAATAGTAATACTATTGGCCTTATTGCCGGAAACGGAAGATTTCCTATCATGTTTGCCCAGGAGACGCATAAGCAGGGCAGGAGGGTAACAGCCATTGCTATCAGGGAAGAAACTTCGCCGGAATTGGCCAATTGTGTAGATAAGATATTCTGGATCGGAGTAGGGGAACTGAAGAAAGTCCTGGATATTCTGATTAAGGAGCAAATAAAGGAAGTGGTAATGGCTGGTCAGATTAAAGCGGTTCGTCTGTTTAAAGGCGAGGCGAAGCCGGACGGAGAACTCAATTACATATTGAGGGCTATTAATACCAGACAACCCTATATTATATTTCGAGAGGTTTCTAAACGCCTGAGGAAATTGGGAATTAGGTTATTGGCTTCTAACACCTATCTGTCACACTTACTTGCTGAAAAGGGAGTAATAACGGTTATTAAACCTACAGCCGGTCAATTAGAAGATATAAAATTTGGGAAAAAGATTGCTAAGAAGATGGCCCAGTTGAGGATAGGTCAAACCATAGTCGTCAGAAATAAAGTAGTCTTGGCCATTGAGGCAATCGAGGGAACTGACCAGGCCATTAAAAGAGCAGGAATTTTGGCAAAAGAGGCAGTAGTGGTAAAGGCGAGCAGGCCGCACCATGATATGAGATTTGATATCCCGGTGATCGGGCCCCAAACCATCAGGACTATGCAGGCGGCAGATGCAAGGTGTCTTGCTGTTGAGGCGGGAAAGTCATTATTGATAGATAAAGACCAGACCATCGCCCTGGCAGATAATTACGGAATATGTATAACTGCTTTCTGACGGAGTAAAAATAATGTCTAAAAATAATAAAAAGGTAATTAAGGCAATCAAAGATCTCAAGGTTAGATTTATTCGTCTGTGGTTTACAGATGTCCTGGGTTTTTTGAAGTGTGTTACTGTTACGCCTCCGGAAATAAAAAGGGCACTGGAAGACGGAATGGGCTTTGACGGTTCTTCGATTGAAGGATTTGCCCGGGTTCAAGAATCAGATATGGTAGCACTTCCGGATCCATCGACATTTCAGATTTTACCATGGAGTCCTAAAAATGAAAGAGTGGCCCGGATGTTCTGTGATATACTTGACCCAAAAAGCGGCCGGCCATTTCCCGGAGATCCCCGATATATCCTCAAGAGGGCGGTGACCAGGGCCAAACAGAAAGGTTATGTCTACCACGTGGGGCCGGAGCTCGAGTTTTTCTACTTTCGCAATGACAAGGGTACTGAAATTCTTGATGCAGCTGGTTATTTTGACCTGACTCCGATGGATATGCCCAGCAATTTAAGGAAACAGACTATTGTGGCTTTGGAGTCCATGGGTATTCAGGTTGAATACAGTCATCACGAAGTAGCGCCTTCTCAGCACGAGATAGATTTAAGACATACTGACGCCATGACGATGGCAGATAATGTTATGACTTATCGCTATGTGGTTAAAGAAATCGCCCAGCGCAACGGTGCTTATGCTACATTTATGCCCAAGCCCATTCAGACTGAAAACGGAAGCGGTATGCACACCCATCAGTCCTTAATATCGGTCAAAAAGGGCAATAATGCCTTTTTTGACCGGAAGAATAAATTTTATCTTTCTAAAATTGCCCGTTGTTTTATAGCCGGTCAACTTAAACATGCCCGGGAAATGACCTCGGTTACCAACCAATGGATTAATTCTTACAAGAGGCTTATCCCCGGTTTTGAGGCACCAATCTATGTTAGCTGGGCACAGATGAATAGATCGGCATTAATAAGAGTTCCTGTCTATAAACCGGGCAAAGAGATGGCTACCCGGGTAGAGATACGTTCGCCCGACCCTGCCAGTAACCCTTATCTGGTCTTTGCGGTTCTTTTGGCAGCCGGTTTAGAGGGGATAGAGAAAAACTACTCCTTGCCTTTGCCGGTTCCTCATAATCTCTATGAGATGTCGCCGGAAGAGAGGGCTAAGCTGGGGGTTGAATCCCTGCCCGAGGATTTATTAGAGGCAATCAGGATAACCGAAAAAAGTAAGTTCTTAAGGCAGGCCTTGGGTACTGAGATATTTGACTTCTTTATCCGCAATCGCAAAGAGGAATGGGATAGGTATAGATCACAGGTAACTGAGTACGAACTGAAACGCTACCTGCCGATATTGTAAGTGGAAATATGTCACTTCGTTGTGCGTATTGCATATAGTAAAAAGTAGGGCATACTTAATGTGCCCTACTTTTTTGTTACTCACCTAACCCACCAACCAGCTAACCGGCAAACCAGTTACCTAAGATAGGATAAGATTATTGTAGCTGCCCGTCTGCTTGCACCGGGACTGCCCAGCGATTGTCTCACCTTTTCAAGTTCGGTTTTCATTCTCTCCAATTTTTCCTTGTTTTGCAAAAGCTCGACAGCTGTCTTTGAGATAAGTTCTGGTTTGGCATTATACTGGATAAATTCCGGTATTATCTTTTTGCCGGCTACTATGTTTGCCAGACCGATATAAGGTAGGGTTATTAGCCACCTGATTAACAACGAGCTGATAAATGATATCTTATAAATAATCAGCATCGGTGTGGTTAGGATAGCAGTTTCCAGGGTGGCTGTTCCAGAAGCTACCAGGACCAGTTTGGAGACATTTATCAGGTCATAGTTATTTCCGGTGGTGCAGAGAACAGGTAATTTAATTTGTTTTAAGGGCGTGTCGAACAATTCTTTTTTAAGTGAAGGGGCTACTGAAACAAGAAATTGTGTATTGGGTAAATGTTGATTAATCAATTGAGCTGCCTTGAGCATAATGGGAAGATGGGTCTTTACTTCGTTTTCCCTTGAGCCGGGCAGGAGGCCGATGGTTATTTTATCCTTTTTAAGTCTAAAAAAGGAGTTTGCCGCATTATCTTGCAGCCCGGGTTTAACTATATCGATAAGGGGGTGTCCCACGAAGCTTACATTCATTCCGTAATCTCTGTAGAGCTTTTCTTCAAAGTCAAAAACCACTATCATCTTGTCGATTAGTTTAGCTATGGTTTTTATTCTTTTTTTCCCCCAGGCCCAGATTTGGGGGCTGATGTAGTAGATAATCGGAACGTTGAGTTTTTTTATTTCTTTGGCTATTCTCAAATTGAAGCCGGGATAATCAATAAGAATTACCAGGTCGGGCCGTTCTTTAGTTATTTTATTTAAGAAAAGATTAAAGACGCGCTTAAATTCCTTGAGGTGTTTAAATGTTTCTACAAAACCTACTACTGCCAGTTCGGTTATGTCATAGTAGATATCTACCCCGGCCTCGAGCATTTTGCTTCCGCCTATTCCAGAAAAACTTATTTGCGGGGCCATCTTTTTAATGGCTCTGACCAGGTGGGCTCCATGGAGGTCTCCCGAGGCTTCCCCGGCGATAAGCACTACTTTTTTTGGACGCATATAAATTATGATTACACAGATTAAAAAACAGATTACACAGATTGATTAGTTAGCCGGTTTGCCGGTTAATGCACCAACCCGCTAACCCCCTAACCCGCTAACCGGCTAACTAAATCTGTGTAATCTCTGTTTTATTTTTTCGGTAATTTCTAGGGCTACCCTTAATGCCTCTTTTGCTTGTTTATCTATATAAGGTTCTTTTGTAGATTGGGCTTGTCGCGCATGATCTATGAAATTCTTTATTTCCAACCGTAGAGGTTCTTCCTTTTTTATATCTACATCGGCAATTGAAATTCGGAATCCTGCCTTTCGATGAATTCGTGCTGATTGATTTAAATAATCCAGAGAGATATAGGCATCCTCCTGGAATATCCTTATCTTCCTCATTGCCTTTTCAGTAAGTCGAGAGGCGGTGAGGTTAGCCACGCACCCGTTTTTGAATGTAATTCGGGCATTGGCTATATCTTCATGAAGGGGGGATATTACATTAACTCCTACGGCTTCCACTCTTTCTATGTCGGAGCCGACAATGGTTAATAGAATATCAACATCGTGGATCATCAGGTCCAGGACTACTCCCACATCTTTTACTCTCGGCGTATAAGGCCCTAATCGGTGAACTTCTACAAACCGCGGGTGATTAGACATCTTTTTTAACTGTCCAACGGCAGAATTAAATCTTTCTACGTGGCCTACCTGGAGGGTCAGTCCTTTTTCTCTGGCAAGATTAATCAGTTCTTCTGCCTGGGGAAGTGTTTTGGTAATCGGTTTTTCAATAAGTACATTGATTCCATTCAATAGGAACTCCCGGGCTATGTCATAGTGGGAACCGGTAGGGGTAACTATGCTTACGGCATCTACTTTGTCTTTATCTAGGAGGTCTTGGTGGGAAACGAAAGGGGTAATATTGAGTGTTTTGGCCATTTCTCCGACCTTCGCCTTGTCTATGTCGCATACCCCTAATAGATTAACATCATTCAAGTTAGAATATATAGAAGCGTGTTTGCTTCCTAACGCCCCCAGACCTATTACTGCCACATTCAATTTTTCCATATCTATTATTCCTTTATCTCTTGGCAATTGTAACAAAATACTCGACAAAAGTCAACGGTCGTGATAAAATACCTGTCCTATGCGGGAATATTTCAGACTACTCAAATTAATAACCCCCTATAAATGGATTTTTATAGCGGCGGTTATATGTATGGTTTTTTCTACCCTTTTTTCCGGTTTTCAGTTAGGGATGATTGTTCCCCTGATTGACAATATCTTTACCGGCAAGGGGATACCCTGTTACAGCGAACATCTACCTACCTTTATTAAAGCACTGATTGCAAAAATAAATTCTATTCCCCCGCTCAGCCTGTTAAAGATAATAGCAATGATGGTGCCTTCGATAATTTTACTTAAGGGAATCTTTGATTTTGGTAAGACCTATTTAATGAACGATATCAGTCAAAAGGTAATCAGAGATATAAGAAATAAACTATATCGAAAATTGCAAACCCTGTCTTTAGATTTTTATTCCCGCCAGCGCACCGGAGAATTAGTATCCCGGATTACCAATGATGTAACGGTAGTTCAGAATTCTATCAGCGAAAATGCAGTTGATTTAATTTATCAATCTTTACAGATAATTTTATTTCTTTCCATTATCTTTTTTATTCACTGGAAATTAGCGCTCGTTTCGCTGGTATTGCTTCCGTTGATTATGCTCCCGATAATAAAAATTATCAGGAGATTACGTAAGATCAGCGAGGAGACGCAGGAAAAAATGGCTGATATTTCTTCGATGCTGTTTGAAACCATTTCGGGCATCAGGATTGTAAAGGCATTTTCAATGGAAGACTACGAAGTAAGCAGATTCACTAAGCTTACGAATAGATTTTACAGGCTGATGATGAAATCTATTAAGAGAATGGCGGTTATTGCCCCGCTAACAGAATTTTTTGGGGCAGCGGCGGCCATCTTCGTATTTTATTATGCCTCCAAACAGGTGATGCAAGGTATGCTTAGTTTTGGAATTTTCAGTTTCTTTTTAGCAGCTCTTATGTCATTGATGAAGCCGTTTAAGAAATTAAGCAGGGTTCAGGCGATACTCCAGCAGGCCCTGGCTGCGGCTACCCGGATATTTAAGATTTTGGACTTGAATCCGACCATTATTGATAAACCCGGCGCTATTCCATTAATGCCGATAAACAAAAGAATCTCATTTGAAAATATCCAGTTCAGTTATACCGATGGCAAGACAGTCTTACGCAATATAAATCTGGATGCCCATCGCGGCGAGATAATTGCCTTGGTTGGACCGAGCGGAGTAGGTAAGACAAGCCTGGTTAATCTTATCCCCCGATTTTACGACCCGGAGAGAGGAACGATAACCATCGATGGCCAGGATATAAGGAATGTTACTTTTTCTTCTCTCAGGCAACAAATAGGAATGGTAACCCAGGAGACAATTCTGTTTAATGATACAGTGAAGGCAAACATCGCCTATGGAAAGATAGATACCCCCGATGATAAGATTATTGAGGCCGCCAGGTTGGCTAATGCCGATTCTTTTATTGCTAAATTAGAAGATGGTTATAATGCTTTGATCGGCGAGCGAGGGGTCAAACTTTCAGGCGGTGAGAGGCAGAGATTAGCTATTGCCAGAGCAATTTTGAAAAATCCGCCAATTTTGATACTGGACGAGGCAACCTCTCAATTAGATAGCGAAAGCGAAAGATTGGTTCAGGAGGCGATTGAGAGATTAATGCAAGGAAGAACAGTTTTTGTTATTGCCCACCGACTTTCCACCGTAAAAAACGCCACAAAGATACTGGTTTTGGATAAGGGTGAGATTGTGGACCGAGGCAGACACAGCGAACTCATTGGCAGGAGCGGACTGTACAAAAAACTGTACGAAATGCAGTTCGAAGCCCAATCTTAAATAAACCGCCATGAGCAGAAAATCCATATCTTACCCCCAACAAATAGAAGCGCTCTCAAGTATAAGCAGGGCTATTAGTTCCGATCTTTATCTGGAGGATATCCTGCGTTTAATCGTAACAGTCAGCGCCCAGGTATTAAAGTCGAAGATATGTTCTTTGATGTTGATTGATCAGAAAACGGGCAAATTGGTAATCAGGGCCACCCAGAGCGTTAGCGAAGAATACAACAAAAAACCTCCACTGAGAATAGGAGAAGGAATTGTCGGCAAAGTTGCCAGGGAAAATAGACCCCGGGTAGTCTTTAATATTGCCAAAGAAAAAGAATATAAATATAAAAATGTAGTTAAAAAAGAGGGATTGTGTTCATTGCTGTCTGTTCCTTTAGCGGTTAAGGGCAAAGTGATAGGGGTAATCAATAATTATACATCATTTCCTCATAGATTCAGCAAAACAGAAATAAATATTTTAACCACTGTTGCTAATCAAGCGGCAATAGTAATCGAAAATGCCAATTTGTTGGTTCAGTCTAAAATCATCAAGGAAGAACTGGAGACCAGGAAGTTGCTAGAGCGGGCAAAAGGAATTTTAATGAAAGAAAAAGGTCTTTCTGAAAAAACGGCCTTTAGAAAAATTCAGAAAAGCAGTATGAACTTACGCAAGTCAATGAGAGATATTGCCGAGGCCATTATCTTAACCTTTGAGGTAAGAAAGTAATGGAGCTCTATGATGTAGTCGTTATTGGCGCCGGTCATGCCGGATGCGAAGCAGCCCTGGCTTCTTCCCGTATGGGGTGCAAGACAGTCCTGGTAACCATGGATTTAAATACAATAGCCCTTATGTCCTGCAATCCAGCTATTGGGGGTGTAGCCAAGGGGCAATTGGTAAAGGAGATAGATGCCCTGGGTGGTCAGATGGGCAGGGTTGCAGACGAGACTGCCCTCCAGTTCAGGGTATTGAATATGAGCAAGGGCCTGGCTGTTCGTTCTTCCCGCGTTCAGGCCGATAGAAGGGATTATTGTCGGAAGATGAAATCTATCCTCGAAGGTGAGAAAAATTTACATCTTAAACAGGCCATGGTGAATGAACTTTTAATAGATAATAAAAGAATATGTGGAGTGGTTACCGATAAAAATGAAAGGATTTTAACTAATAATGTGATTATAGCCACCGGAACATTTTTGAGAGGAATAGTCCATATAGGCAGAGAGAAATTTAGCGCCGGAAGAATGGGAGAAATATCTTCTAATCTGCTTTCATACTCTCTGAACCATGCAGGGTTAAAATTAGGCCGGCTTAAAACATGCACCCCTCCCCGGATAGAGGGCAGAAAAATAGATTATTCTTGCCTGGCAATTCAGGAAGGAGATTGTCCGCCCCGGCCATTTTCTTTTTTCAGCCCAAAGATTGAAAGAAAACAATTCCCCTGTTATATAACTTATACCAATTCCCAGACGCATAAGATTATAAAGAAACATCTTTCTTTTTCGCCGATGATTACTGGAAGTATTGAGGGTGCGCCTCCCCGATATTGCCCTTCTATTGAAGACAAAATCGCCATTTTTCCCGACCGGAATAGGCATCAGATATTTTTAGAACCAGAGGGAACCGATACCACTGAAGTCTATTGTAATGGTTTATTTACCGGTCTGCCTGAAGATGTACAGCTTAAGGTGTTGAGGTCAATAAAAGGACTTGAGGATGCAGAAATAACCAAGCCGGGATATGCCGTTGAATATGATTATGTAGATCCCCGGCAGCTTAAACCTACGCTGGAGACAAAGTTGATCGGTGGACTTTATCATGCCGGCCAGATTAATGGGACTTCCGGCTATGAAGAAGCAGCGGCCCAGGGCTTGCTCGCAGGAATAAACGCAGCCCTGAGGGTTAAGAAGAAAGAACCTTTAATCCTTGATCGCTCACAGGCCTATATAGGGGTGTTAATCGATGATCTGGTAGTTAAGGGAACCAATGAACCATACAGGATGTTTACTTCGCGGGTAGAATACAGGTTGTTGTTAAGAGAAGACAATGCCGATTTACGTCTTTCTGAAATAGGGTATAAACTGGGGCTGATAGACGAGGATAGATATAAAAAGGTCTGTTTGAAAAAGGAGTTGATCGAGAAGGAGTTAAAGAGAATAAGTCGTCTAAAGATAAGGCCTCTCTATTCAGTAAATAAAAGGTTAAAAGAAATAGGGACTACTCCGATCAATAAGGTTAAATTATTTAGCGAACTTTTAAAAAGACCACAGGTTTCATACAGCGATTTAATGCTGCTGCAAGGAGAAAAACATAATGCTGTAGCCTCTGAAGTTGCCTTTCAGATAGAATTTCAGATTAAATATGAAGGTTATATTGAAAGACAACATAGAGAAATAGAAAATTTTAGAAAGATAGAAAGGATGAAAATACCCAGCAATATGGATGTTAAAAATATCCCCGGGCTTTCATCAGAAGTGGTAGAAAAACTATCTGTTGCCAGGCCTTTTACTCTCGGTGAGGCCTCCCGGATTTCTGGCATTACACCGGCAGCCATTTCTTTATTAATGGTGTATCTGAAAAAATATCAAAGATGATACACAGATGTCATTGCTTCATCAGCGATCATCTGCGTTTAATGAGGATTGAACTATGGATGGTTTACCTATCCTGGGGATTTTAAATAAGCTAAAGAAACATAATACATTTATTCTGCTTGAAACGATAAAAACAGACAAAGACAATTTTCTTTCCTACCTATTTGTTAACCCGGCCGATATTGTTCAAAGTTACAGTTTAAGCAATATCAAGGGTTGTTTTGAGCGGATTAGCTCTTATCTTAATCGGGGATATTATGCGGCCGGTTTTTGTTCATATGAGATGGGCTATGCCTTTGAAAGGATTTATAAAAAAAAGAAAAGTTACGATTTTCCTTTATTGTGGTTCGGAATCTTTAAGAAACCGGTAATTTTTGACCATCAAAGCGGTAAGTTCATAGCCAACAGGCCATCCTTTGGCGCCAGAGGAGAAGATGTCGGTAGTTATAGTATCAAGCGTCTTAACCTGAATTCCACAGAAAGACATTATCGCAGTTCCGTTAGCAGAATTAAGAAATTGATTGAGCAGGGTGATACCTATCAGGTCAATTATACTATGAAATATAAGTTCGGCTTTCGGGGTTCTGCTTATCGATTATATTATGAACTGAGGAACAATCAATCCGCTTCTTATTGCGCGTTTATAAAAACAGGAGGATTTTCTGCCCTTTCTTTTTCACCTGAATTATTTTTTAGAAAGCGAGGCCGTCGTATAGAGGTAAAACCGATGAAAGGGACCACCGGCAGAGGCAGCAATC
>JAUWXU010000070.1 GCA_030616145.1 Candidatus Omnitrophota bacterium
GACGATTCTGCCGAACCAAGCCGACCAGCAGCATTAAGACGCGGACCTAAAGCATATCCGACATTCCGGACAGTTATATCCCTGCCAGCCAAACTACTTATTTCAATCAGGGCTTTTATGCCGGGTAGGCGACTATTGGTAATCCGGGGCAGGCCATTTTTAACAATGATTCTATTTTCCCCGGTCAATGGGGCAACATCGGCTATTGTACCAAGGGTAACCAGGTCTAGGTAGGAAAAGGCCTCTTTTTGTCCAATCAATGCCTGAATTAACTTGAATACCAGACCTACTCCGGCAAGGTGTTTATAGGGGTAGGGACAGTCAAATCTCTTGGGATTAATGACTGCTATTGCCTCGGGCATTGAATTATCAATTGGCTGGTGGTGGTCTACAATTATGGTATCAATCCCTAAACTGGCAGCATATTTTACTTCTTCAATACAGCTGATGCCGCAATCTACGGTAATCAACAGTGTTACCTCTTTCTGATGCGCTTGGTCAATGGCTGCCTTATTCAAGCTGTAACCTTCTTTGAGTTTGTTGGGTATATGGTAGAGCGGCTGGAGAGCACCCAGTTTGGTAAGTACCTTCAGCATAACTACTACACTGGTAATTCCGTCCACATCGTAATCGCCGTAAATCATAATCCTTTCCTGTCTGGAAATGGCATTTTTGATTCGGCGGATTGCAAGCTCTATATCCTTTAATAGAAAAGGGTTATGCAGAGCAGTCAAGTCGGTATTTAAAAAATCCTCGATTTCTTGTGGAGAGCGTAACCCCCGGTTTATTAAAAGTTGGCTGATAGTTGGAGAAATTTTCAGCTCGGATGTTAGTCTTTTTTGTAATTCTAAATCGGGTTCTTTTATTTTCCAGATTTTTGTCATCGTTTTTTCGTCCATAATAACAACAGCGGGCTGGCGACAAAAATGGAAGAATATGTTCCAACTACTATTCCTATCATCAGTGCAAAGGCAAAATTGTTTATAACCTCTCCTCCGAAGATATACAGGGAAACAACCACTAAAAACGTAGTCAATGAAGTAAGTAATGTCCGGGAAAGGGTTTGGTTGATACTGGCGTTAATCACTGTCTTATAATCTGCCTTTCGCATCAGTTTCAGGTCTTCCCTTATTCTGTCAAAGACTACAATAGTATCATTCAGCGAATAGCCGACAATAGTTAATAAAGCAGCGATTATCGGCAAGGAAATTTCCCTTCCGGTTAAGGCTAATATACCAATGGTAATCAAGACATCATGAAAAAGAGCAATAATTGCCGAAATAGCAAAATTAAATTTGAACCGAACAGTAATATAAATGCATATTCCTAAAAGAGCCAGAAAGATGGCCCCGATGGCCTTGTTTTTTAACTGTCTGCCGACAGATGGGCCGACCTTTTCCATCCTTAATAATTCGAACGGGTTATCCTTAAATATCTGTTTAAACTTTTGATTTATGCCTTCGGCATCCTGCTGGTCTGTCCGGATGAGAATTTCCTTATTATTTCCGAAACTCTGGATTTGCGAATCAGCCAGGCCGATGTCCTTCAGGGTAGTGCGAATCTCGTCAGTAGATACCACCTTCTGGAAACGAAATTGCTGGAGTGTTCCACCTTGAAAATCAATACCGAAATTATTTTCCCCTCTGCAGACAAAAGCAAGGAGTCCGCAAACAATAACTACCGCTGAAACAAAATAGGCAATTTTCCTTTTGCCAATAAAATCAATATTGGTTTTGCCGATTAAACGCAACATTTTCAGGCGGGTAAATTTCCTGTTCAGGGTAAGAATATCAAAAATTACGTGGCTGACAAACAAAGAAGTAAACATGCTGGCTAATATACCGATAGATAAGGTAACCGCAAAACCACGCAGCGGACCAGTGCCGAACCGAAAAAGGATAAGGGCGGTTATTAAAGTAGTCAGGTTTGCGTCTAATATAGTGAGAAATGCCCGCTTGAAACCTCTGGCTATTGCAAAACGCACGGTCTTACCCAAATCCATCTCTTCCCTGATTCGTTCAAAGATTAATACATTAGCGTCAACCGACATACCGATAGTCAGAACAATACCGGCAATTCCGGGCAGGGTTAAGGCGGCATTAAAATATGACAAGGCGCCGAGAATAATGACTAGATTAAGACAAAGAGCGAAGTTTGCTATTAATCCCGCTAGAAGATAATAAATACCCATAAACAGGATTACAACTATTCCGCCGTAGATTACCGCCCTTATGCCTTTTTCAATGGAGTCTCTGCCCAAACTTGGCCCCACTGTTCTTTCTTCAACAATCTCTATCGGCGCCGGCAGTGCTCCAGCCTTGAGCGATATTGCCAGGTCGTGGGCTTCATCGTGGCTAAACCTGCCGCTGATTATTCCCTCGCCTGAGGGTATTTTTTCCTTTATTACCGGTGCGGATTGGAGCACTCCATCGAGCACAATAGCCAGCCGCCGGCCAACATTTTCTTCGCTAAGCCGGGCGAATCTTCGGCCGCCTTTTCTATCTAACTGAAAACCGACCATTGGCTGGTTGAAACCTGACTGGTCAAATTTGACTTCGGCATCTACCAGGCTGTCTCCGGTAAGTGAAGACTCTTCTCGCACCAAAAGTGGTTTCTCCTCCAGATATTTCAGTTCATAACCGGCCGGAATATTGCCATCTAAGGCCTCCCTTAGCTTTTGAGGGTCATCGGAGACCAGTTTGAATTCCAACAGAGCAGTCTTTCCTATTAAATTGATTGCCCGTTCACGTTCGGTTATACCCGGTAGTTGAACGATAATCTGGTGTTTTCCCTGCCGTTGGATCGATGGTTCGCGGACGCCAAACTCGTCTATTCTGTTCCTGATGACTTCTAATGCCCTGTCCACGGCATCTTTTTTAGCTGCATCAGGCAAGTCTGAAGTATCCACCTCCAGAACCAGATGCATACCTCCCTGCAGGTCCAGACCTAAATCGATTTTTTCACGCGGCGGATAGGCCAGCTGAATGGCCAGGGCGATAATTGCGATTATCAGAATAACCTTCCACTTTAGATTTTTAGTCATATCTCCTCTCTTATCACCGAGTAGCGCTGATTAAAAAATACGGATTAGCACTAATTTAGATCCTAGATAGATCTTAAAGTTTGCTGCTTATAAAGCGATTTGCCTAATCAGTGCTATTGTTTCTCCCTGACATAAGTTATACAATTCCTCTGAATTTCTATCTTTACATTTTCATCAACCTTTAGCAATACTGTATTGTCTTTGACCGTACTGATTATCCCGCAGATACCGCCGGTGGTTACTACGTGGTCACCTTTTTTTAATCTTGAGATCAATTCAGCATGCTGTTTTTGTTTTTTCTGCTGAGGGCGAATCAGGAGAAAATAGAAAATGACAAAGATTAAAATAATTGGAACAAAAGATAAAATTGGATTAGGTGTTGGGGCTGGCATTAATTTTCCTCCTTTTGGTTATAGTTATTGTTAAATTCTTTTTTAAACCGCTCAAAACTTTTCTGCTTTATCACCTCTCTTATTTCCTTCATAAATTTTACATAAAAATAGACATTATGTAAAGACAATAACGCCGGCCCGAGGATTTCTTCAGTATTAAAAAGGTGCCTCAGGTAAGACCGGCTGAAATTTGAACAGGTATAACAACGGCAGGACTGATCAAGTGGGGTTGTATCATCCTTGAATTGTGCATTTCTGACTACCAGCCTTCCCCGGGAAGTAAAAGCCGTGCCATTTCTTCCCAATCTTGTGGGGAGTGTGCAATCAAATAAATCTATTCCCAGCGATACCGCATCGAGTATGCCGGGAAGGTCTCCAACGCCCATAAGATACCTGACCATATCTTTCGGCAAGATGTTCTCGATTGAACCGACTATCTCATTTCTTAATCTGCCCTCCTCTCCTACGCTTAATCCCCCGATTGCGTAGCCGTCAAAACCGATCTCAATTGTTTTTTCGGCCGATCGCCTTCTTAAATCCGGATATATACCGCCTTGGACTATGCCAAATAACAGCCGGGAATTATCCCTTTTTAGCAGATTAAACTCCTTTTTTGAGCGATATGCCCATCTGGCGGTTAATTCTATACTCCTGGTTACTTCGCTGC
>JAUWXU010000035.1 GCA_030616145.1 Candidatus Omnitrophota bacterium
TTACTTCTGTCTCAAATTTTTTCTCAAGATCCATCTCTATCTTATCAGCCAGCTTCTTCAGTGTCTCTATGGAAATGGGCCTCTTTTCGCAGGCAATTCTGATGCCATTCAACAACTTCTGGTGATTAAATGCCTCACGGCGACCATCCTTTTTAATCACCATCAATGGTGTTTCTTCTATCCTTTCATAGGTTGTAAAACGGTGGCCGCACCTCAAACATTCCCGGCGGCGGCGCACACCATAACCCTCCCCGCAGGACCGGGAATCTATTACTTTATCTTCCTCATGTTTACAATAGGGGCATTTCATCAAAAAACTCCGGCTCGGAAACCCCTGCCTTCAGGCGTGGGGTAGTTGACAATTATACACAATATAGTATTCTAAAGTAATAATACACCTATATATTGTGTATGTCAAGTTAAATAAATAGCTCCGGATGGGGCTGTTTGGAAGGTTATCTCTTCAAACTGCGTTAATTCGCTTAAACTCTCGCTTTTTCTTAATTTTTATGCTATTAGAAAATTTTTCCTCCAAGCCCGACTACAAACTCATCCTTTTTACTTTAATCCCGGCTTGTTTGAGGAAGTCCTGAGACATCTGGTCAGGATAACCGGAAAGAATAACAATATCCTTTATCCCGGCATTAATCAACATCTTGCTGCAGATAATACAGGGATGGTTTGTGCAATATAAAATTCCTCCGGCAACATTAATGCCGTAACGGGCTGCCTGGATAAGGACATTCTGTTCGCCGTGCAGTCCCCGGCATAGTTCATGGCGCTGGCCAGAGGGAATCTTGAGATCCTTTCTTAAACATCCTGCTGTTTCACAATGTTCTATTCCGGTAGGAGCGCCATTATAACCGGTAGCCAAAATTCTTTTATCCTTAACTATTATTGCCCCGACTTGCCGTCGCAGAAAAGTGGAACGTTTGCTTACAATTCTGGCAATCTCTAAAAAATATTTATCCCAACTTGGTCTTTTTTGCTTCACAATTTTCAATTTTTTTGTTATGCGTCGTACGTTATACGTTGTGCTTTTACTGCATCCTTTGCAAAAAGCCGGGTTTAATCAATCCTTTTTTTCATTTCCTTCCTTATTGATTCATAGAGAGGGAACTGCTCAGTTAATTCCTCTACTTCTTTTTTTACAGTTTCAACTATCTTTTCATTACCTAAAGAAGTCAAAACCCTATCGATAAAAGAACATATTTTTATTACTTCATCTGTGCCCATACCCCGACTGGTTATCGACGGACTACCCAGGCGAATTCCGCTGGTTACAGTAGGAGGCTTGAGGTCAAAAGGAATCAGATTTTTATTGACCGTAATCCGGGCTCTGTCCAGGGCCTCAGCAGCATCCTTGCCAGTGATATTCCTGGGGGCCAGATCCACTAAAAGAAGGTGATTGTCGGTTCCTCCTGAGACTATCCGATAGCCTCTTTTGGCCAGTTCGCTGGCCAGGTATTTTGCATTGTTGACTACCTTTTTCTGGTAGTCTTTAAATTCCGGCTGCATTGCCTGTTTAAAGGCAACTGCCTTGGCAGCAATCACATGCATCAGGGGGCCTCCCTGGATACCGGGAAAGATAGCCGCATCTACCTTTTTGGCAAACCTCTTTTGGCAAAGAATCATCCCTGCCCGCGGTCCCCGCAACGTCTTATGGGTAGTGGTGGTAACAAATTCTGCATAGGGAACAGGATCGGGATGCAGGCCGGTTGCTATCAGGCCGGCTATATGGGCCATATCAACCAATACAAAGGCACCGGTCTTGTCGGCAATCTCGCGTATTGCCTTAAAATCAATAATTCGCGGATAGGCGCTGGCCCCGACAATAATCATCTTTGGAGAATGTTTCCTGGCCAAATCCATTATTTCGTTATAATCCAGGCGTTCATTATCCCTGCTTACTCCGTAAGGAATTACCTCAAAATATTTGCCGGAAAAATTATGGCGATGGCCATGGGTAAGGTGTCCTCCGTGAGCCAGATTCATAGCCAGGATTTTATCCCCGATAGCAAGCATCGCATAAAAAATGGCCATATTGGCCTGGGCGCCGGAATGGGGTTGGACATTGGCATGTTCGGCCCCAAAAAGCTCCTTAGCGCGTTCGATGGCCAGTTCCTCGACCACATCAACATATTCACATCCGCCATACCAGCGGGCACCAGGATAACCTTCAGCATATTTATTGGTGAGCACTGAACCCTGCGCCTCTAACACAAGCATCTCAACAAAATTTTCGCTGGCGATAAGTTCGACGTTGGAATGCTGGCGCTTGGTTTCATTATAGATTGCTCTAAAAATTTCTGGATCAACTTCCCAGAGATGCTTCACGTCTACCTCCTGTTAGCTGGTTTGCCTGTTTATTGGTTAGCCTGTTATTTCTCCAGCAATTTGACAATAACGGTTTTTTCAATCCTAATAATCTTCTTTAACCGTCGGGCGTGACGACCACCGGCAAATTTTGTCTTAAGCCATACCCTCGATATCCTGGCAGCCAATGCCGGCTTTGTAAAGGTGGCACCCAAGACCAATACATTGGCATCATTATGCTGACGGCTTAACCGGGCGCCTTCCAGATTGTGGCAAAGCCCGGCCCTTATCCCCGGAATCTTATTGGCGGCCATTGACATGCCTATCCCGGTAGCACAGATCAGGATTCCTCTTTTACATCTTTTCAGGCGAACAGCCCGGGTTACTCTCGAGGCATATTCAGGGTAATCGCAGGATTTCAAATTATAAGTACCGTAATCCTCGAGGGTGTGGCCTTCCTTTAACAAACAGGCCTTAATCTTCTCCTTTAATTTAAAGCCAGCGTGATCACAGCCAATGGCAATCTTCATCACACCCCCCTTAATCAATCTCCAATAATCTCAATATCTCCGGTAAGCTTTTCTTCAAATTCTCTAATACCCGGGAATAGACCTCCACCGGCTTACCAATCGGGTCCTCAATATTCAGGACATAGGTTTTGGAAGAGGCCTGGGGCACCTTTTCTAAAATAAGGTCTTTATGTCTATCTTCCATCGTAAATATCAGGTCAGCGTCCTCGATCGAATCCCGGCTTAATGGTCTAGATTTATGTCCGGAAATATCAATCCTATCCTCATTCATTACCTGAACGGCGTTTTCGCTTGGTCCCATTCCTAAGGGCGAAGCTACCCCCGCTGAAAATATCTCAACCAATTTCTCTTTATTAAGTTCCTTTAGTTTATGCCGGAGTAATCCCTCGGCCATCGGGCTGCGACAGATATTTCCGGTGCAGACAAAAAGTACATTTTTAAATTTAAAGATTAATTCCCGGGATATTGCTCCCTCCCGCAGGATGGTTGGCGATGAACCAGTAAGATCCACCACAGTGGATTCCACCCCTATCTGAGAATGCCCCCCGTCTATCAGCATATCTATCAGTCCGTCTAAGTCCTTTAAAACCTCCTCAGCTGTCCGGGGAGAGGGGTTGCCGGATAGATTGGCACTTGAAGTAGCTAAGGGGAAATCGACTTTAGACAAAAGCTCCTGGCAAATCCGATTGGCAGGCATCCTGAATGATATTTTATCTCCGTCTTTTCCTTTAAAAATTAAAGTCAGCGGTCCCGGCCAAAATCTTTTTATTAATTTCTTTCCTGTTTCGGGTACTTCAGAAATTAACTCTTCTAACTCTCTGGTGCCGTCAATAAGAATAACCAAGGGTTTATTCTTTTCTCGTTTCTTGACCCGGTAAATTCTTTCTACGGCATCTTTGTTTAAAAAGCTGGCTCCCAGGCCATATACGGTCTCGGTGGGAAATGCAACCAGCCCGCCATTCTTCAATATGCTGACCGCTTCTTCTATGCCCTGGGGCTCTGGATAAATGGGGCTTAGTTTTATGACCTTGGTAGAAGACATACTGAATTACTAAACTGTTAAATTGTTAAACTGCTGGCCAGAACTCCCTGAGCCAATCTTTTCTTATATTGAGCAATCTTTTTTTTAAGTCTCGCATCAGAAATCCCCAATATCTGAACAGCAAGGATGGCTGCATTTTTGGCACCGGCCTTTCCAATCGACATGGTGGCAACCGCTACGCCGCCGGGCATCTGGAGGGTAGAAAGATAGGAATCTATCCCTTTCAATACCGTGGTCTTTACCGGAACACCAATAACCGGCAGGACTGTCTGTCCAGCTATAACCCCGGCCAAATGGGCAGCTCCTCCGGCAATAGCAATGATAACCTTTATCTTCCGCCGGCCAGCCTTTTGGGCAAAGGAGGCGGTCGCCTTCGGCGAACGGTGGGCGGAAAGCACTCTTAACTCATATCCAACCCCAAACTCTTCAAGAACGCTGGCACAGTTTTTCGCCAGATCTAAATCTGACTTACTTCCCATCACTACGGATACAACCGGTTTTTTCATTTCATACCTCGTTTATCACAGATTAGCACTAACTATCTTTTTATAGCGCCTTTCTCAAGGGCCCGATAACCGATATCTTTACGATAATATATCCCTTCAAAATCAATCTTTTCTATTGCCTGATAGGCCTTATCAATGGTTTCTTTGATATCTTTGCCCAGGGCAGTAACCCCCAATACCCGGCCACCGTCAGTCATAATCTCTTGTCCTGATAATTTTGTCCCGGCATGAAATAGGATTATATCTTTGGCATTGCTAAACTCTTGCAGGCCCGAAATCAATTTACCTTTCTGATAGGAGCCGGGATAACCGTCTGATGCACATACTATACAGACGCAAGGTCTTTCATCCCAGTCTAAACTCCTGGCGGATAATCTGCCATCAATAATATCATTGATAATATCTATCAGGTCGTTTTTTAACCGGGGAATCACCGCCTGGCTTTCGGGATCACCGCAACGGACATTAAATTCTATTACCTTTGGCCCCTCATCGGTAATTATCAGACCGGCATAGAGAACGCCTTTATAAGGTCTGCCTTCAGAGGCCAGGCCGTTGACGACCGGCCTGATAATCTCCTGCATTATCTTTTCGGAAAGGTCTCTGGTTATCATTGGCGCCGGAGAATACGCACCCATGCCGCCGGTATTGGGGCCTTTATCCCCGTCATAAATTCTCTTATGATCCTGGGAGGAGGCCATTGGAACGATATTTTCTCCGTCAGTAAAGACAATGAATGAGGCCTCTTCGCCGAAAAGGCAGTCTTCGACCAATATCCTCTTGCCGCTTTCGCCGAATATCTTTTTCTGCATTATGGCCTCTACTGCCTTCAGGGCCTCGTCAAGGGTATGGCAAACCACTGCCCCTTTGCCACCGGCCAGGCCATCGGCCTTCACCACCAGAGGCGCTCCTTTTGCCTGAATATAGTCTTTTGCTTTTTCAAAGCTTGAAAATATTTCGGCCCCGGCAGTGGGCACCCCATATTTAAGCATTATCTCTTTACTGAAAACCTTGCTTCCTTCCAAAAGGGCTGCCTGACGGCTGGGACCGAATATTCTCAAATCCCTGGATTCAAAAAGGTCAACTATTCCTTCAACTAAAGGAAGCTCCGGGCCCACTACAGTCAGGTCTATCTGATCAGAAAGGGCAAAACCGGCCAAACCATTTATATCGTCAGGGGTTATATCTATGCATTCGGCAAGTTCAGCGATGCCCGCATTCCCTGGCGCACAATATATCTTATCTACCTTAGGGCTCTGGCTTATCTTCCAGACCAGGGTATGTTCTCTCCCGCCTGAACCTATTACCAAAACCTTCATAATATCACCACTTTTCTCTTGCCCTTTATTACTTCACCAATAATCCAGGAGCGCAATCCAAATCTCTTTTTAAGATATCCTGTAATCTTTTCTGCTTTATTTTTTCTCACGACCAGAACCATTCCAATCCCCATATTGAATATGCGAAACATCTGAAATTCGTCCAGCCCGGCC
This sequence comes from Candidatus Omnitrophota bacterium, assembly GCA_030616145.1. Lineage (GTDB taxonomy): Bacteria > Omnitrophota > JAUWXU01 > JAUWXU01 > JAUWXU01 > JAUWXU01. The sequence goes on from JAUWXU010000035.1 coordinate 5,888, forward strand.
TGTTTTTTTATTTCTGAAAATATGCCAGGCATGGTCCAACTATTTCCATATATCTCGACGGCCAGTCCGGCGGGTATAATCCGGGGAATGTTATCTATAAAACCGCCGCCGGTTATATGGGCTATACCCGTTATCGAGGTCTTATATTCTTTGCTGGTGATAAGGGAAAGGACCGGCTTGGTATAAATTCTGGTGGGTTTTAAAAACTCAGTGGCTCTTTGCTTTAGCTTTTTTTTAGAAAAAATTTTTCTTACCAAAGAATAGCCGTTTGAATGAAGACCCGAGGAGACCAATCCGATAACCTTATCGCCTCTTTTTATCCGGAAACCATTTATAATGTTTCCTTTTTCTACAACCCCCACGCAAAAACCGGAAAGGTCATATTCCCCGGGCCTGTAAAAGTCGGGCATCTCAGCCGTTTCTCCGCCGACCAACGCGCAGCCAGCCAGACGGCAACCTCTGGCTATTCCCTTGATTACGTCCAGCAAGACGCCCTTATTAATTTTGCCGGTAGCTATGTAATCCAGAAAAAATAGTGGCTCGGCCCCCAGACAGAGACAATCATCAACATTCATTGCTACCAGGTCAATGCCTACTGTATCATGCTTGCCGGCCAGGAAGGCAATCTTGAGTTTTGTCCCTACCCCATCCGATGACGAAACCAGAACAGGATTTTTATATCTTTTAGGAATCTCAAAAAAACTGCCGAAGGCACCTATCCTGCCGATTACCCCTTCTCGTCGGGTAGACCGGGCAATCCTGTTTATCTTACCGACAAAGGCATTTGCCCTATCAATATCAACCCCTGCCTTCTTGTAAGTTAAAGTAGCCATTATTAGTAA
>JAUWXU010000074.1 GCA_030616145.1 Candidatus Omnitrophota bacterium
ACGCGACTGTTTTTTTCTGGCATGCCTCTGTGAAGCGGGCTACCGTATTCGGTAAAATGATTAACCACGCGCCTTTAATGAGTCCAGCCCAGCCAAAAATTGTAATGATTACGGTCCAGTTAGCCACCCACACATTGTGAAGCAACACTACAACAAGACCAAAGAAAAGCGCAAGCACTCCGCCAAGATAAACCAAAGCAACGTTTTTAGAAAAATCTTCCATCATCCTCTGATAGGTTTTCAGGTTAAACAGAACTCCTATCGCGACAATGACAAAATACAAACCAAGAAGTCTAGCGAAAAATATCGAGCTTTCCATATAGCCTCCCCCCTTTTTTTGGTCTACTGGGAACACATCCCATTATCTTTTATTTTACGTGCGCCTTTATAATCTTTTGCTCAGAGACAGGTCTGTTAGATCCATCCGCGGGACTATTTTCTATTCTTTCCACAACATCATAACCTGATATAACCTTGCCAAAAATTGTGTGTTTCATATTCAGCCAGGGTGTTTTTGCGGTGGTAATAAAGAACTGGCTGCCGTTTGTATTTGGACCGGAATTCGCCATGGCCAGCAGCCCGGGGCTGTCAAATGTAACCTTAGGATTTACTTCATCCTTAAATGGCTTACCCCAGATCGAACTGCCACCCCTTCCTGTCCCGGTCGGGTCTCCGCCCTGAATCATAAAGTCTTTTATTACTCTATGAAATATTATCCCATCATAATACCCTTGCTCAATTAGTTTGGTGAAATTCTCGCAAGCCTTGGGAGCCAGATCAGGCATCAGTCTAATTTCTACTACGCCCTGATTTGTCTCCAGGACTACAATCTTGGCCTCTGAAGCAAAGCCCTGGGTATTCACACCGCCAATCAAAACACCTGTAATTAAGGCAATCAAAATTTGTTTCATCATTTTATCCCTCGATAGATGATCCCCTGCCGATAGACACCGAAACTGTCTCTATATTCTAATCTGATATTAATTGCGTAAGGTTTTCCAGGTCAAATTTAAATCTCTGAATTCTTCCTTTGTCCTGGCCCTCGCGATTTTGAACATCTACCCAAATTCGATAATTTCCGCCGGGCAGCATTTTAGCAGGGGGAATTTCGAATCTGAATAATTCTTTTGTCGGTGTGCCCGTTATGATTTTCATTTCTGTTTTTGAGCCCATAGTTGTTGGAAAGGGATCTTCGTCCCCGACTGTTACAGCAATTGTCTCGGCTGTTTTAGGACTTATTCTACCCCATCCTGGTCCTACCAGAAGCATCTTAAAAATCCTTAGTTTCGCTGCTCGCATTTTTGTTCTTACCGTTACTGCAACCTCTAATATATCATCTATAAGATATGCCTCCACCGCTACAGTAATTTTTCTACGCTGTTCGGCTTCTCGAAGCACAAGGATTCTGTCTGCGTCTTCTTGCGCAAAGGAAAAATTTGAACTAGATAGCAAAACAGCTATTGTTGCTGCTAAGGCAAAGATTTTTTTCATTTTATCAACAGCTCCCTTCCCTGCTCGTTTTTTTGCAGGTCTACGGGGTTGCGAAAGGACGCACGAGCAGAACATCACCCAGCAATCCCTGAATGTTGAGGTTTGATCCCCCATCTTTCGCTATTTACCTCTCCTCCTAATCTTATGTGTTTTCTTTATCTTTCCCCTATTCTGACTGGCGTAAAAAACTCTCTTGCCCTTTTCTTTCCCGTAGGTCTCCTCCATTGCCTTCAGGATTTTCTTGCCTTTTTTGGTTAACGGCACTGGTTAACTCCTCCTCCCTTCGCAGAACCTCCCCGAGCAACCCTACTGGTTAACCTTTTTATCTTTATCAAATTATAAGCAGGGTGGCACTTTCAGGGACGGCCCCCTTTATTCCGCTGTAGAAACTCGCGAAACTCCTGGGGAAACTCCATTTTTGCTCTGCCTGCGGTGCATTTATCTATACTCTCAACTATCTGGGGAATCCTTTGATGGGGAATGCTGACTAATAGCTTATCCTTCTCCACGTTACACATTTTTCTTGCGGTATAATCATAGAACGATAGATTGACTTCACCGCTTAATAAAGGATACATTAAGGCCATCCGACAGGTAGGGCCGCCGATTTTAATCTTGGGCATTAGCCCGTCACCAAATGTGACCAGCGTAAGCAACCGGCAGGCCTGCTCGGCGTTACAGACAAAGACTACTATATCCGGCTTAACTGCGCACTTCTCCAGCGGGCACAAAAGAAAAGAGTTTTTAGAATTATCCGGCACCTTTCCCATCTGGGAAATCAGTTTATCCAAGGCAGAATAAGAAGAAAAGAGTTTCTCCCCCTCCACCACAAATTTCTTGATCATACCTGCGACCTTAGGATTACCAATTTTGTGAAAACCTAAGTGCCAGGCCGCGCCGAAACAGGCGTTATTTTCTTTGTTAATCTTGATAGTTTCACCATTGGCTGCCTTCAGAAACGCCCGGCAAATCCGCACTTTTTCTTGAGGAATCCCTTCCTGCGCCTCTTTAACGCAACTGATGCCCACAGGGCTTGATTCCAAATTCAAGACCTCTTTTAAGATGGAGGAAAAACTCTGCCACTCTTTTTTATCTGTCATTAATCAGGCTCCTTTTCTGAATACGTGATTTTAGCAATATTACCACTCTTGTTCCATCTCGTGCATGGCATCTGTTGCATCGGCATTTATTGGCCGAGGATATTGGGGGCCATCCCTCAAAGGGACACTCTTCTTACTTCTTAAAAATCGAAATTTTAACCTGTTTATTAATAGACAATCACAACTACCTAGCCTGTCCCCTTGAGGGACGATTCCCTGTTCTATTTGTTTGCCAAAATAACTCACCTTTTAGGCGGATATCTATTCAGGACCTTGAGGAGGCTATCGGCGCATTTCGGCATCGTCGTTTTATTCTCAAGGAGTATCTCGCGGGCAGAAAATCTCCTGCCGTAAAGGGTTTCGTCCCCATCCCAATGCTGGCTAATAACATCGCCCCCAAGTTTGGCTCCAGCAAAGAGGCCCCGACTTCTGGAATACGACAGTATGCCTCCTTTAAGCTGGATATCGGTCGATGCATCGGCAGTCCTGCCTACGGGTCCGACCGCTATGGATGCGTCGGCTCCGAGCTTAAGTTTACCTTGTAAAAGACCGTCTATACATCTCCTGCCCATAATTAGGAGGATGAAGTCCGTTGCCTGGCCGCCTATCTGCCATCCAAAGCTGGCGCCGGTAATAGTGAATATTGCCGGACTGGACCAGCCACTTCCCGTTTCATCGCGCACCATTATTATACCCTGGCCGTATTTGCCGCCTATTCCAAATCCGCCGGACACTGTAGAGGGGAATATCGCTATCGCTGAACAGCTGCGCAGTAAGTCTTTGGGTATGCTCTGGTCCGGCATCTGCTGGACCTCGGACAACACCCTTCCCGACTCCACCACCAGGCGCGTCCATTTGTTCTCTTCCGCATGCGCCCCGTTACCCGCTATTGCAAAACATACTATAAATACCGGCAGTATCAACAAAATGACTTTGCGCATCGCCCTCTCCTTTTTTTGATTTTATACCGTTTGCGATTTTCCTTATTCTAGCCCTTTTCTGATAATAAGTTCTAGAAAGGTTCTTTATTGTGATTTTTATTTATAAAATGTTCGGTTAATTGTTTTTTTAGATAATTAAATGTTTCATCTACATCATCGAATATTTTAATAAGCTTTAAATCCTCTTTGGAAATTGTTCCCCATTTATGCATTTCATCAAAATTGATTACTCTCTGCCAGTAATCTCGGCCAAACAGAATGACCGGCGGAGGTTTTCTATATTTACCTGTCTGCGTGAGAGTAAGTAATTCAAAAAGCTCATCCATCGTCCCGAAACCTCCCGGGAACACAACAAGAGCTTTTGCTAAATAAAAAAACCAGAATTTACGTATAAAAAAGTAATGAAACTCAAATGCAAGGTCCCTGGTCTGGTAAGGATTTGGATATTGCTCCATAGGAATACTGATATTTAAACCTATAGATTTACCACC
>JAUWXU010000010.1 GCA_030616145.1 Candidatus Omnitrophota bacterium
TTAAGATCGGCCAATAGGGCCTCCCGACATTCTAAACGATCCATTCCCTGATAATTACCGGCCTGGGAACTCATTGTCCCATCGGGGTTGATCACCATTATTCCCTTGAGATGATGGGTTACGGCCAGGGCATAGTCATTAGGGTCATGACAGGGTGTTACCTTAACCGCGCCTGTGCCGAATTCCGAATCAACCGATTTATCGGCAATAATCTCTAATGTCCTATTAACAACTGGCAGGTTTAATTTTTTGCCGACCAGGTGGCTGTATCTATTATCCCCGGGATTAACCGCCACAGCCGTATCTCCGAGCATGGTTTCCGGGCGCGTAGTGGCCACGGTTATGCCCTGCTGGGGATTATCCTTAAAGGGGTATTTTATATAGTAAAGGTTTCCCGGAATATCTTGGTACTGGACCTCTTCATCAGAAAGGGCAGTCTGGCACCGGGGACACCAGTTTACTATAAAACTGCCCCGGTAGATCAGACCCTTTTTGTACAGCCGGATAAAGACATCCTGCACGGCCCGGGAAAGTTTATTATCCAGGGTAAAACTTTCTCTTGACCAATCGCAAGAACAACCTAACTTTTTAAGCTGCCTGACAATAGTATTTCCGTACTCTTTTTTCCAACGCCAGATCTGTTCAATGAACTTTTCTCTTCCCAGGTCTTGACGCTTCAGCCCCTTGCGGGCCAATCGCTGCTCTACTACATTTTGTGTGGCTATGCCGGCGTGGTCTGTTCCGGGCAGCCAGAGGACGGGTATACCCTTCATCCTTTTCCATCTAATCAGGATATCCTGCAAGACATTGTTAAGGGCGTGACCCATATGGAGGGTACCGGTAACATTGGGTGGAGGGATAACTATCGTGTAGGGTTTTTTGCGAGGGTCAATCTTAGGCTGAAAAAAACCTTTCTCTTCCCAGAACTTGTACCATTTATCTTCTATATTTTTCGGGTCGTAAACCTTGGGAATTTCGGCCATGGGTATTAAGTTTCTCTCGAATGACGCTTTTCATCCTTCAGCAGTTTGTACTCAACGGAATCCACCAATGCATGCCAGCTGGCCTCAATGATGTTCTCGTGTACCCCTATAGTTGACCAACTGTCTTTGGCATCCCGGGACTCAATAAGCACTCTCACTTTAGCAGCGGTTCCTGCTTCGGCATTCAACACCCTCACTTTAAAATCGGAAAGGTGCATCTCGGCCAGGGTAGGATAAAATTCACTCAGCGCCTTTCGTAGTGCGGTATCCAGGGCATTGACCGGCCCGTCTCCCCGGGCAACTGCGTGTTCAACAACCTTGCCTACTTTAAGCTTTATCGCTGCCTCTGAAACCAGTTTATCATTTTTTCTTTCAATCGTCACTTTGAAACCTTCCAGTTCGAAGAACTTTTTATATTTACCCAGGGCCTTGTTCATCAACAATTCAAACGAGGCCTCGGCTGCCTCAAATTGATAACCCCTGTGTTCTAAATCCTGAACGAGTTCGAGTATCTTCTTGGTCTGGGGGGTCTCCTTTTTGAGGTCCAGCTCTAACTCTTTGGCCTTTATTAAAATATTGCTGCGGCCAGAAAGTTCAGAAATAAGAAATCTCCTTTTATTTCCTATCCGGGCGGGATTGATGTGTTCATAACTAACCGGATTCTTCATAACTGCATTAACATGGACCCCGCCTTTATGGGCAAAGGCGCTAATACCGACAAACGGCTGATTATTTTGTAAAATATTATTACTTATCTCCGCCACGTATCTGGCAACTTCGGTTAGCTCTGATAATTTTTTCTCAGATATGCAATCCAGTCCCAATTTTAGTTTCAAATTAGGAATAATCGAACAAAGGTCTGCGTTGCCGCAACGCTCACCATAGCCGTTGATAGTCCCCTGCACCTGCTGACAGCCGCACTCGCAGGCAACGATACTATTAGCTACGGCCAGGCCGCTGTCATTGTGTGTGTGAATACCCAGCGGGACATTAACTCCTTGCTTCACCTCTTTTATAATCTCTGCCAGCCGGGAGGTAAGCATACCGCCATTAGTATCACAAAGGACTATTATGTCGCAACCGGCCTCTTGGGCAGCCTGTAAGGTCTGAATAGCATAATCGGGATTGGCCTGATAGCCATCAAAGAAGTGTTCAGCATCATAGATTACTTCCAATCCCTTTTTAGATTTAAGATAACCCACGCTGTCTTTAATCATCTCCAGATTTTCTTCCAGAGTTGTGCGAAAAACATCTCTGACATGCAAATCCCAGCTCTTCCCGAATATTGTTATTACCCTAGTCCCGGCCTTGAGGAGTGCGGTTATATTAGCGTCCTTAAAAGCCCGGGTATGGGCCTTTCTGGTGCTCCCGAAGGCAGCCACTTTACTATTTTTTAAGGCCACTTTTCGAATCTCGAGAAAAAATTGCATATCTTTTGGGTTAGACCCTGGCCATCCACCTTCAATATAGTGAATACCGATGGAATCCAGTTTTCGGGCAATATTAATTTTGTCCTGGACAGAAAAGGATATTCCTTCTCCCTGTGCGCCATCTCTTAAGGTAGTATCGTATAGCGTAACCTTAGCCATCATATCACCTCTTTCGTATTACGTGATGCGTATTGCACTTAGATTTTAGGCAATACACAAACGCACAACGAACCCGATCAGCCTATATTTATTTTCTTCCTAATTTGAATCGTTTATGTATCGCCCGAATGGCCTTCTCAGTATCTTTTTCCTTTATAATACAAGATATCTTTATCTCAGAAGTAGAAATCATCTCTATGTTGACACCTTTCTGAGCCAAGGCATCAAACATTTTGGCGGCTACACCTGAATGACTTCTCATGCCCAGGCCTATCACTGATATCTTTGCTATCTGGCTATCGTAAATAATGCCCCCAGCACCTATCTCCCGGGAAAGTTTTTTGACTACCTCCAGGGTATTGCGCAAATCTCTTTTCAGGACAGTAAAAGAGACATCGGTACCTTCCACTTTTCTTGAAGAGCTATCCCGGATCTGCCTGATATTTTGAATAATCATATCAACATTTATGTTAGCCCGGGCAATGGTCCTGAAAACTTTAGCAGCCATACCAGGTCTATCGGGCACGTTCAGTATCGTAATCTTGGCTTCATCCTTGTTATAGGTAACGCCTTTAACCAGAACATCTTCCATCTTCTTGACCTCCTTAGAAATCAAAGTCCCTTTTGTTTTTTTAAAACTTGACCTGATATGAATTGGTATGTTGAACCTTTGGGCAACTACGATTGACCTGGCCTGAATTACCTGGGCACCCAACGAGGCCATCTCCAGCATTTCGGGATAACTTAGCCACTTCATCTTCCTAGCGTCCGGGACTATTCGCGGGTCGGCAGTATATACCCCTTCAACATCTGTATAAATTTCACAGGTCTTTGCCTCAAGCGCCGCTGCCAGGGCCACAGCGGTCAAGTCAGATCCGCCCCTGCCCAGAGTGGTTATCTCCTCCGATAGGTCTATTCCCTGAAAACCGGCCACAATAACAATCTTATTGTGCCGAAGCGCCTCTATTATTTTATTGGTATTTATTCTTTTTATGTGCGCTCTGGTGTGGACGCTGTCGGTAATGATACCCACCTGACTGCCTGTAAATGAGACAGCCTGATATCCCAGAGAATGAATTGCCATGGCCAGCAGGGCAACTGATATCTGTTCACCGGTGGAAATCAGCATATCTAATTCTCTCTCGGAAGGATGAGGCGAAACCTGCCGTGCCAGTTTCAGCAATTTGTCTGTAGTATCGCCAAGCGCTGAAAGAACTACTACCAGCTGATTCCCTGATTTTTTTGTCCTGACCACCCGTTGGGCCACTGCCTTTATTCTGTCCGCGTTAGCTACTGAAGTGCCACCATATTTTTGTACTATCAACATTTCTATCTTCCCTGCCTATTTTTTTCGTTGACCAATAAACTCTTCAAGTAATTTATAACCTTCCTTGAAGTTAAATAAGGTTGCCCTTGCCGCCCGTTCGCTAAATACCTGCGAATTATCAGGAACAATCCCTTCTCCCCAGATGGCAAACGGTGTAGGATCAGCAACATGCTTTTTAAGTTCCACAGGAGTTAAATGGTCGCCCATGACTAAAACCCGGGCATTCCCTTTATCTTTAACGTCGTTTAGGACGGTGCCTACAACGAGTTTATCAAAGTTTTCTATTGCGGTAATTTTGGCCCGGATATCACCATTATGTCCTGCCTCGTCCGGCGCCTCTACGTGAACAAATGTAAAATCAACTTGTTTTAAACTTTCAAGGGCATATCTTGCTTTGGCCAGGTAATCGGTATCATAATAACCGGTTGCTCCCGGCACTTCAATAACTTCTAATCCGATTAAATAACCAATCCCCTTTATCAGATTTACCGCTGAAATTATTGAACCATTTATGCCAAATTTTTCTTTAAAACTTGTCAAATTCGGTTTCCTTCCCTGCCCCCAGAGCCAGATCATATTGGCCGGGTTCTCTTTCAAATCCACCCTTATCTGGTTAATCTCCTGTGATTCTAAAATCCTTTTTGACTTTTTCATCAAGTCTTTTAATAACTCTGCGCCTTCGCCCCGGGGTAAATTACGCGATATTTTTTGACCGGTAATGTCATGGGGTGGAATACATCTGGCGCTCAACGCCTCAAAACCGCGAGGATCTTTCAATACAAGGAGATGACGATAACTTACGCCGGGATAAAATTTTGCCTGCTCGCTTCCCAATTCCCTGTTTAAAACCGGGATCAGCTGTTCTGCCTCTTTGGTACTAATGTGTCCGGCGCTATAGTCGATCATGGTATCCCGATAGACATTTACGAGATTGCAGCGGAATGCAACTTCATCAGGGTGCAGGTCAATCCCCATATAGGCTGCCTCAAGAGGGCCACGGCCGGTATAATATTTGGTTGGATCGTAACCTAAGATTGAAAGGTTAGCTACATCGCTGGCCGGAGTCATATTTTTAGGTATAGTTGTTGCTAAACCGGTCTTACCATATCGGGCAATAAAATCCATATTCGGTGTTTTTGCCGCCTCTAATGGTGTATAGCCGTTCAGCCTTTCTACGGGATAATCACCCATTCCATCGCCAAGTAAAACGATATACTTCATCAATACATCCTTTTTAAAGTCAGGGAGTTAAAGTGTCAGAATAGAAACTATGATGTTTCAGTATCCGATTTCTTTCAGTACTGCTTTAATTTTCGCGGGTAAAACCACTGGTTCTACAATACTTTTAATAGCACAATCCGGATCTTTGAGGCCGTGCCCGGTCAAGGTGCATACTATTTTTGTTTCTTGTTTAAAATAATTTCGCTTATTCAATTTTAATATTCCCGCTACCGAGGCCGCAGAGGCCGGCTCGACGAAAACACCCTCTTTGTTCGCCAATAGTTTATATGCATCTAAGATTTCATTATCACTTACCATATCAATAAGTCCACCTGATTCATCCCGTGCAAGTTCGGCCTTCTTCCAGCTGGCCGGATTACCGATCCTGATAGCAGTAGCTATGGTCTCGGGATTCGGAATTATCTTTCCTCTAACAATAGGGGCAGCGCCCTCGGCTTGAAAGCCAAGCATTGCTGGAACATTTTTTATCTTTCCTTTCTTTTTATATTCAGTGTACCCTTTCCAGTAAGCAGTGATATTACCGGCATTACCCACCGGTATGGCGTGATAATCCGGTGGAACATCATCCAGCTGATCGCATATCTCAAAGGCAGCTGTCTTTTGACCCTCAATACGATGAGGATTTATAGAATTAACCAATCGAATGGGAAATTTGCTGGTAATCTCTTTTACCAGAACAAAGGCATCATCAAAATTGCCTTCAATCGCTATTACCTTTGCTCCGTGAACCAGGGCCTGGGAGAGTTTGCCCAGGGCTATAGCCCCTTTGGGAATGAGGACGATCACCTTCATGCTTGCCCGGGCACCATAGGCAGCAGCTGAAGCAGAGGTATTTCCGGTAGAGGCGCACATAATCGCTGTCTGCTCTTCTTCCAGCGCCTTGGAAACAGCCACTGTCATTCCCCGGTCTTTAAAAGAACTGGTGGGGTTTAGACCTTCGTATTTGAGATAAACCTTTATTCCCTTGCCCAATTTCTTGCTCACCGACTGTGCATAGATTAAAGGAGTATTACCCTCATTTAAACTAATAATCGGAGTTTTATCCGTTACCGGCAAAAATTCCCTGTATCTATCAATTACTCCTCGCCACATAATAAAATTATTTACCCTCTATTATCCTGATTGCTACACTCTTTTCTTTAATTATTGCTAATTTAGCTATTCTCTGTAGGGCGCTTCGTAGATTTGCCTCCCTTGCATCATGGGTCAACATTACTATTGGGACGCTCTGGCTTACCCCGCGGCCTTTTTGAATCACTTTAGCAATACTGATTTTATTTTCCCCCAGAATTCCGGAAATCTGCGCCAAAACAGCTGGTCTATCCACAGCCTGGAATCTGATATAATATTTACTCTTGATGTCTTCTATTTTTTTAACTATGACCTGTTTCCCTGCCGGAAAGACCTCTCTTGCCTTTGCGGTATTGCTAATAGAACTTGTCGCCAAATCAACCAGGTCAGCAACAACCGCACTAGCAGTAGGCATCATTCCCGCCCCTGATCCATAAAAAATATTATTTCCTATCAGGTCGCCATTGATACGAACAGCGTTGTAAGCCCCCCGGACATTGGAAAGCAGATTATCCCCTGAAAGCAGTGTGGGATGCACCCTGACCTCCAGCTTTTTATCGATCAATCTGGCAATTGCCAACAACTTTACTGTATAACCAAACTCTCTGGCAAACCTTATGTCTTCCGGGGAAATATCGGTTATACCTTCTGTATAAATATCACTCAATTTCAGATTTTGCCCGAAGGCTAATCTGCTTAAAATAAGTAACTTATGGGCGGAATCAACTCCTCCTACGTCTAAAGAAGGGTCTGCCTCAGCAAAACCCTTTGCCTGAGCCTCGGTTAAGGCCTGCTGGAAATTCATATTTTCCTCGGCCATCTTGGTTAGAATGTAATTGGAGGTACCATTAATAATTCCGAAAATAGAATTTATTTTGTTGGCGACTAACCCTTCTCTCAGGACCTTTATAATCGGAATACCGGAACAGACGCTGGCCTCAAACAGGAGATTAACGTTATTTTCTTTTGCCACGGATGATATCTCCTGGCCATATTCGGCCAATAAGGCCTTATTGGCAGTAACAACCTGTTTGCCGTTTTTTAAGGCCTTAATGATATACTGTCTGGCAGGGTTAATTCCGCCAATCAATTCGATAATGATTTCAATCTGGGGATCAGCAATGACTTGCTCTACATCGGTAGTAAGGATATTTTTATTTACCTTTACCTGCCGGAGAGAAGTAATATCCTTATCAGCTATTGCCTTGATGAAAAATTCGCAGTCACAACTTTTCTGCAATAAGGGCCCTTTTTCCTGAAGTATCTTAACAACACCGCTGCCCACAGTGCCAAAGCCTATCAATCCGATATTAATTTTTTTCACGACCTATTTACCTCTTGTTATCCCTAGAGTCTCATCGGGTTATTTTATCTCTAGATTCTTATCGGGCCATTTCGAACGGGATTTAATTCATGCATGAACTTACCTCATCCTTCGACCCTTCGACAGGCTCAGGACAGGCAAGCTTAGGCCTTCATAAGCTATGTGCTCATTAAAGTCGGGGCGACTGGATTCGAACCAGCGACCTCTTGAACCCCATTCAAGCGCGCTAAGCCAAACTGCGCCACGCCCCGAGCGAGAACATATTTATTTCTTCTTCACTGCCTTTTTCAACGCTGCTCCAGCGGTAAAGACAGGCACCTTCTTAGCCTTAATTCGCAATCGCTGGCCAGTACGGGGATTTCTACCCATACGCGCCTTTCTCTGTTTTACCCAAAAACTGCCAAAACCTACCAACTGCACTCTTTCACCCTTCTTGAGTGCGCTCTTGATGCTACATAACGCTGTATTAATAACTTGATTGGCCTGCGTTTTTGTAATATGCGTCTTCTTGGCTACTTGGCTGATCAATGTGCTCCTGTTCATTATTCATTCACCCCCTTCTCTTTTGTTAAATTTTTAGTTCCTTTTAAAATAATTACACAGATTTAACTACTGATTACTCTTCCAGTTCCGGCTTTGCCTTCCTGGCCATCAGGTCTCGCACCACTGACAGCGGTTCTTTCCCATTGTATAAAATAGAATAAATTTCCTGAGTAATAGGCATCTCGATCTTCTGTTTCTGCGCAAGATTATGAACTGACCTGGCAGTCTCTACGCCTTCGGCCACCATTTCTGTTTCGCTTAAAAGCTGTTCTAATTTTCTGCCTTTGGCCAGTAGTTCCCCTACCCGTTTATTACGGCTGTAAGGACTGGAGCAGGTAGCGATAAGATCACCCATACCGGAAAGGCCGCTAAAAGTGTTTGCATTTGCTCCAAGGTTAACGCCCAACCGCACCATTTCCGTCATTCCCCTAATTAGTATTGCTGCCTTGGTATTTGCGCCAAATTCCAGTCCATCTGATATTCCGGCAGCAATAGCTATAATATTTTTAAGCGCTCCCCCTAATTCAACGCCGACAACATCAGGGTTGGTATAAACCCTGAATCTCTCAGTCATGAAAATGGTCTGTACCTCAACAGCTATTTTCTGCGAAGGTGAAGATACCACTACGGCTGTCGGCAAATTCCTTGCTACTTCTTCGGCATGACTGGGGCCGGAAAGAACTGCCAGGTTCCGGGGTTTAATCTCCTCATTAATAACCTCTGACATTCTCATTAATTTTTCATTCTCAATGCCTTTGGATAAACTTAATATTATACTCTGAGAAAGATCGAAATCCTTAAGGGGCGCTATAACCTTTCGCATAACATGAGAGGGGATAGCCAAAACAATTAATTTTGCATCTTTAACGACTTCGGCCAAATCCGCTGAAATTACTATTTCCGATGGTATCTTGAACGACGGTAAAAACTTGGTGTTTTCCCTATTCTTATTTAAAAATTCGGCATAATCCGGAAAGGCACTCCAGAGATAAACTCTGTATTTCTTGCCATTCAGGAGCATTGCAACAGCAGTTCCCCATCCTCCATCACCCAAGACAGCTATCTTCATATCCTAACTATCCTTTTTTCTTCCCCTCGAAGCAATCTCTTTATATTTGGTATGTGTTTATACACAGCAAAAAAAGCCACTATTATACTGAAAATAACCAGCAGCAAAAAATTTTCTTTCTGCTGATAAAAAACCGCTATAAACAGGGGGGGGCTTACAAACGCTGCCAGAGAAGCCACCGAGACATACTTCCATATCAAGATTGTCCCAATCCATACTATGGCAACCAATCCGCAGACCAGAGGAACAATGCCCAATAAAGTTCCCAAACTGGTGGCAATCCCCTTACCTCCTTTAAATCCAAGAAAGACAGTCCAGTCATGACCACTGATTACTGCTATTGCCATGATAATTTTATATGTATGAATAGAAACTGCTGGAGCAAGATTAAAGAAAAACTCGGCCAGTAGAGTAACAACTAAAAATCCTTTGGCAAAGTCCAGGATCAAAACTATTATTCCCCACTGTCTTCCGACCACCCGAAAGACATTGGTAGCTCCGATATTTCCGCTTCCATGTTTTCTAATATCTACACCCTTGACCAATCGGGCAAATAAATAGCCAAAAGGCACTGAGCCAATAAGATAAGAAACCACTAGAGATAATCCTAATATTAATAACATCATTTATACGACCTGCTCGGTTAACCGTCTAGTTTCCCTGTGAATATAACTTATCGCTGAAATTACAGTAAAAAATACGGCTATATCCCAAATCAGATAGGAATATCTAAAATTCACCAATATTGCTACCACGGTTGCCATTTGAAAAAAAGTGGTAACTTTACCGACAAAATTGGGTACTATCTTTACGGTTCCTGTTACCATATGAATTATTGCCAGACCTAAAACTAAAATTATCTCACGGCTTATAATTATAACCGGCACCCAAAGGGGGAGCCGGATAGAAAATTTATTAGCCAGGGATAAACAGATAAAGGCGGAAACCAAAAGAATCTTGTCAGCTGCCGGATCCAAAAATGCTCCTAATTGCGTTTTTTGTTTCTTCAAAATGGCAATAAATCCATCGATGGCATCAGTTAATGCAGCAATCAGAAAAACAATCAAAGCGGCAATTCTTAGCTTCTCAAGACCCGGATGGTAATAAATAACTAAAATAACGAATGGCGGAACTAAAAAAAATCTTACGATGGTTATCCGATTGGCCCAATTAATCACCTTTTGCATACTTTGAAACCCTTCACGCAGTACTTATTTTTTTATCAACTCTTTCAACTTTCGTATTTGTTCAACATCACCCATTACTATAAGGATATCGTCTTTCTTAAGTTTGGTAGAGGCTCCGGGGTTATAGTGATAACTTCCGTCCCCACTATCCTTAATAGCCACGACTATCAGGCCTGTTTTCCGGGGCACTTCCGCCTCTCCAAGCGTCTTCCCGATAAAACTGGAGCCTGAGGAAATCTTGGCCTCTTCCACTCTCAGGGTCATCTCTTTGCCACGAATCATAAAGTCCAGAAAGGTGACCACTGCCGGCCTGAGTACTTCAGAGGCCATCCTCAGGCCCCCAATAACATTCGGCAGAACAACCGAGTCCGCGCCAGCCTTTAAAAGTTTGGGTTTCGAGTCTTCTTCAATCGCCTGGGATACAATCCGCAGCCGGGGATTAAGCGCGCGAGCAGACAACACCACAAACAGATTATCTTTGTCGCTAGGTAAGGTGCTTATCAATCCCTTTGCTTTTTTTATACCCGCCTTTAACAGGGTATCGTCTTTTGTGGGGTCATCCTCCACATAGGGCAGGCTATCCGAACCATCAATCTTTTTAATCTGCTCAATATCCGGCTCGATAACTACAAAATTACTTCGGGTCTTTACAAACTCATCAATAGTAGACCGGCCTGTATCACCTGCCCCGCATATTATATAATGATCATTTAATTGGCTGATTAATTTATTCATCTTTCTCCTCCTCAATAATTCATGTAAGCCTCCTTCAGCAATAAATTCAGTAATCAGGCTTATCCCATAGAATAATGTTCCCAGTCCGCCCAAAATCAGAAATATAGTAAAGACCCTGCCAGTGGCTGAGAGGGGGTGAACTTCCCTAAAACCCACTGAGCTCAGGGTTATCACTGTCATATAAGCGGAATCGACAAAGGTCCATTTTTCAATAATCATATATCCTGTAATGCCGGTAATAATAACTACCGCCAGGACCAACAAGATATTAGTTATTCTGCTCTTAGGCCACATCGGCTCTCCTTTCTTGTAACAACACCATTTAGCATACCATATCTTAAGTAAAAATCAAGGGAAATCATTGACAGTAGTGGATTTTTATGTTAATTTTATTCTAGATGAAGATTCTGTATTCTCTAAATCGCAGGGGGCCTAAATTCGGTCCCGCACCCAAGGTAGTACAGGATTCATTGAGGAGGATAATGAAATGATATTAAATTTTATCAAAAAAATCCTGCCATTGGTTGTTGCAGGAATATTTATACTTTTACCTGTATCAAATTCTTACGGCAATAAGCGGGAAATTAAGATGCATACTGCACTGGGCATGGCATATTCTGCCGCCAGCGAACAGGATAAAGACTTAGCTTTTGAATGGTTTAAAAAGGCCGGTCGGCTGGCAAAGAAGGCCAGAAGCTGGCAGGGTTGTATCGATAGCGGCTATGGCCTGCTGGCCCTTGACGAAGATGAACAGGCCATACCCTTGTTTGACAAGGCCTTTGAATTTGCCAAACGGCAAAAGGACTGGCGGGCTTGTGTAGCCTGCGGCTATGCCTACAACAGCGTCCAGGCAAAATTGGCCACCAAACAGAAAGCTGTTAAAGCATTTAAACAGGCAGCTAAATTCTCTACTAAAGACGAAAACTGGCGGGGACTTATAGAATCCGGGAAAGGATTAGTCAGTTTAGGAATGCCTCAGCAGGCAATTGAGTATTATGACCAGGCATTTCTGATTGCCGAAAGAATAGACAGCGTCGAAGGATTGGGAAGGATAGAAAGTTGCTATCAAAACCTAACAGAAATGAAAAAGGCCGAAGAATGTAACTACGTTTCCGATTCATTAAGCGCTCCGCCGGGATGGAAAGCGCTGGGA
>JAUWXU010000043.1 GCA_030616145.1 Candidatus Omnitrophota bacterium
CGATTAGAAAAACCGGGGTCGGTCAATAAACATACGCCGGCAGGTGTGGGATAATAATCAATGCCTCTCTGTTCGGCCAGTTTCATCTGCCGGTTTCTTGAACGCCCCTGAATATCCAATAATCCTTCCCTCTTTACCAGACCTTCTATTTCTGGAAAAGTCGGCTCAAGCAACTTAGCTGAAAGAGGCCTTAGTATCCTGCCTTTTAAGCCGGTTACCTTTTCAATCAGATTAAATGCCGCCTTTCGCTGGGACATCGGCCTTTCACCTAATACCTCACCGGTAACCAAAAAAGACGCCCCGGTCTCTTTCATATATTCAGCCGCTTTTTTAAGCATAACTATCCGGCAGTCAAGACAGGGGTTCATATTTTTGCCGTGGCCGTATTCAGGAAACCTGCTAATCCGGATGTGCTGGTCAGTAATATCAAAAACCTTTAATCTCAGCTTAAGTTTATCAGCCACGGGTAATGCCTCATCCCTTGCCAAAAAAACTGATTTAAAATTCACCCCCTCGAGGTCTATTCCCTGCTCTAAGATAAGCTGGCTGGCCAGGATGCTATCCAGCCCACCGGAAAAAAGCACTACTGCCTTAATTCTGTTTGTATCCACTGATTACCTCAATGGTAAAATTCCACTTCGTTATGCGTATTGCCTGCCGGCAGGCAAGCTAATCGGGAAAGCGTCCCCCATTTCCTTTTGTTAAGCTGCCATATACATGAACGATGGTTAAGGCCGGGGAACGTGAAATGACTCCAGGATTGATACCCGGCCTATCTTCAGGAATAGGAACATTTAATTCTAAAAAATATTCCCTCCAGACAGAAAAGGTATTTCCTGTATCCGGATCCTTAAACGTCATCGGTTGTAGTTTGAATACCGGTTTACCATTATTGGACCGTAAAAAAATTTCATAAATAAGCTCCGAACAATAGTAGTTGTCATTGCTACAATTAAATACTTTATCGTAGGGCCTTCCATCCAAGGTAAAGGCCTGTTCAAGCGCAACAGGTGTAAGATGGCGATATTCCTGTTTTAAACGTCCGACCGCCACTTTTGGCCGATATTTTGCGTCAAGGCTACGGTTGAGAAAAACATCCAACGGGGTAAGGCCTACGCCAGTCAACAGGGCCTCGATCACAATAAAATTACCATCATTATCTTTGGCAACAATTCCAACATGTGAAAGACTTGTTCCTTGATATCCTGTTGTAACCTTTTCAATCGCATCACAAAATGGGCCGCAATCAAGATCCTGAAAAAGCAAATCACCCGGCTGAAGTACAGAATCATTGCCTCCTCGAAAATAACCCTGGCTGAACGTAACGACCAACGCGCCGATAATAAGTAACAATATCAATATCAGTTTGAAATATCGGAAAGACATAGGCCCTCAGAGTAACTGGTCAATACTTCACTGCCTTGCTGGCTGATGATTATCGCCTCTGTTTTATCAAGATTGTTTATCAGCTCTAATCCCTCTTTCTTCCCCAGGACGAAAATAGCCGTGGCCAGACCATCGGCCTCCAGGCAGGTAGGGGCCAATACAGTTACGCTCAGCAAACCATTCTGAACAGGCCTGCCGGTCCGGGGATCAATCAGATGGGAAAACTTTCTGCCCTCTGTTATAAAAAAATTCTCGTAGTCACCCGAAGTAGCACAGGCCCTGTCCGTTAGTTTAAAACTAGCTATAACCTGCCCGGGCCGGCGAGGGTCCTTAATCCCGATAACCCACGGTGCCCGCCTAAGGCCTCTCCCCAGACAATAGAGGTCGCCGCCGGCATCCACAATAGCATTCTCTATTCCCTCTTCCCTCAATACCTCAATGGCCTTGTCAACCGCATATCCTTTAGCTATACTACTCAAATCAATCTCCATCCCCGCCTTTTCCAGACCAATCCTTTTATGCTTTTCATCAACAACGATACTACGATAATTCACCATTGGGAGAATAGCCTCAATCTGTTCAGGTGAAGGCGCCTCTTTTGCAGTATCATCCTTTCCAAAACCCCAGAGCTCGATAAGCGGGCCAGTGGTTATATCAAATGCGCCGGAGGAGATATTGCTGATTTCAATTGATTTCCTGACGACCTCCAGCAGCCCATCACTGACTCCGATCATCTGTCCCGGACCTAATCCATTTATCCTGCTCAGTTCGCTGTTACTATTATAGAGACTCATCGATTCATCCACTTCCCTCATCCGGCTGAATGCCTTCTCAATAGCCCTATCAACACCGGAGGCCGGCTCAATCCTATCCGCAACCTTGACCCTAATCACAGTCCCCATCATCAATTCAGTCCGTTCATATAATCCTGTCCTGCCGCAGCCGGATAATACAAAAAGACTTGCAACTAGAATAAAGTAAACATTTCTCATATTTAATTCTTTTTAACTAAATAAAACAGCGACCAATTAGCGATTTCCTGAAAATTCTGATTTTTTATGCTGGGTGTAAAGACCGGTCTTCTTGTTTTGCGAAAAGACGCATCCGCAGTAATTCTGGTGATAAAGCCCGTATTTTTTAGACAAGGCCATTGCCCTTTCAAAACCTTCCTTTTTTTTAAAATCCCTCTCCAGAAAAAACGGACCGCCTATTTCTCTACCGATATTATTTATCGTTTTACTATTCTTATGGGGGCTTACAGTCAAGGTGGTAGTAAAACCGTCAAAGCCGTTTTGCCGGGCCAGCTGGCAGGTCTGGCTCAGCCGCAATCTGAAACAGACTTCACACCTCTTGCCGCCTTCTGGTTCATCCTCCAATCCCTTTACAGGACCAAACCAGTGTTCAACTCTATATTCACCTACAATCAAGGATAGACCAATCTCCCTGGCAAGTTTTTCTGTTTCTTTTAATCTGTTAAGGTATTCGGACTGAGGATGGATGTTGGGATTGTAAAAATATCCGCTTACTGAATTGCCTTCTTCTCGCAACCTTTCTATGGATGCAGTAGCGCAGACCGCACAGCATATGTGCAGTAAAACTTTCATTTTTGGCATTTCGGACAAAAACAGGTTGTCCGCCCCTCAATGACTACCTTCTTTAATGGTCTGCCGCAGCAGAGGCAGGCCTGGCCTTTTCGGCCATAAACCTTGAGCCGGGAATGAAAACTTCCTTTTTTGCCCCGGGCATCTGTATAGGTACTTGTTGAAGAACCCCTGCATTTAACAGCGTCTCGCAAGATCTTTTTTAAGACCGTATGCAACCGCTTGATTTCCTGTTTGTTCAATGAACAGGCCTGCCGCCGGGGATCAATCTTTGCCCAAAACAATGCCTCCTGGGAATAGATATTGCCTACCCCGGCAATAAATGTCTGGTCCATTAAAACTGCCTTGATGTTCTTTTTTTTCTTGTTTATCCCTTGCCTGAACACATCCAGGCTGAAGGCTTGAGACAGGGGCTCATAGCCGAGCCTGGTAATACCTGAAATCTTTTTCCAGTCATCAACCAGTCTTGCCTCGGTTAACATCCGCCGGCTGTTCAAATTCAAATATTTATTATTAGAAAGGAGCAGGTTCAAGCGGTTTTTACTGTCTTTTTCTCCATAAATCAACTGACCGGTCAATCTCAGATGAATTATCAAGAACTTCCGGGAAGACAAGTGAAAAATAAGATACTTTCCCCTGCGAACTATTCTTCGGAAGGTCTTGCCTTTTAATTCCTGTTTAAACCTTTCAGGGCTGGGCTGTTTAATAATCCGTGGCTTATTAACTTCGATCTTTTTGATCGACCTGCCCAGAATATATTTTTCCAGGTCCTTTTTAATTGTTTCTACTTCCGGCAGTTCCGGCACGAGGCTCTCCCTTCTCTCATAATCTTTTCACTAAGGCGACTACCCTCTGCCCCAGGGTCTTACACTGCCCTTCGACGCGCTTATCAGGAGAACCGATGGAAACAGGACCGTAATGGTCGCCTTTAGAATTTCCCTGAATTATCATCCCGTGGATAAGCATGGCCTTCAATATATCGGTTATGGTTGTCTCGTTTCCTCCACCAATGTTTGCCGCTGAAGAAAAGGCCGCGCCTACCTTACCCTCGAGTTGTCCATGAAAGGTTACGCTATCGCCCAGAAGTTTTTTTATCTCAGCCGCCATGGTTCCGTAATAGGTTGGTGAGCCGATAATGATGCCGTCGTAGTCAAGCAGTTCTTTGGCTTTGGTTTTTGATACATCCTTCAGCGTTACATCTATCCCCTCTGCCTTTACGCCAGCCTCAACCAGGGAAGCCATTTTTTTGGTATTGCCGCTCCGAGAATAATAAACTATCAAAATCTTTGCCATATCATCCCTCCTGGTATAATCTTCAATTATACTTGATTAATCAAACATCCTTTATTACAAAAACGGATTTTCTCTTCTTTCCTTACCAACAGTAGAACAAGGCCCGTGACCGGGATAAATAATTGCCTGATCATTAAGTATAAGGATTTTTTCTTTTATCGATTTAATAATCTCCTTTTCTGAGGCAGCGGGAAAATCTGTCCTTCCAATTCCTCCGCAAAACAGGATATCACCGGTAAAGATGATATCATCCGTCTTCAGGCATATCCCACCCGGGCTATGGCCGGGAGTATGGATAACCTCCAGACTGATTTCCCCTAACTCTATTTTATCTCCGTCTTTTAACAACCGGCTGGCCGCTGGCGAAATATAAGGCGGGCCAAAAAGTGCTGATAAATTCTTGACAGGGTCTGTTAAATATTCGGCATCGAGTTCGTGGATGTATATCGGCAGATTAAACTTATCATTTGCGCCGATGTGGTCAATGTGGCCGTGTGTATTTACGATTATTTTCGGCTGGAGACCCTGTTTATCCAGGCAAGCGATAATCTTTTGATAATCACCGCCGGGATCAATAATTATAGCCTCTTTTGAGCTCTCACAGCCTAGAATATAGCAATTAGCCCCCAGCGAACCGGCAACTATAGTTTTTAAAATCATCTCTGGATAAAAATCCTAATCATCATCCCCGTGCCAAGATACAGCAGTATCAATCCGCATGCCCGGGTGAATATTTTGTAAATTAAAGGTTTTTTAAATAAAGCTGAGGAAACCCCGCCGGCCAAAGTCCCGAATAGGATTAAAGGCGAGATAAGCGTCCCCACACCGAAGGTCAACCCTAAAGACATACCGTGTAAAAAACTCTCAGAGGTAAAAGTAATGTAGGTAAGCAAACCGAGCAGCGGCATACAGGGCAATATGCCAATTAAGAATCCCAGCAGGATCATCCCTTTTAACCCCTCCTGGCCGATATGCTTTGATAAAACCTGGCAAATCCGCAAATGAGGAAATTTCCCGATAAGAATAACCAATCCTGCCAATAAAATAAATCCGGCCGCTAAGATCTGGATAATCAATATTGTCTTGCTCTCGTAAAAATTTCTAACCAAATATTGACCGAGGGCAGCGCTAATCGAAGCCAATATTGCGTATGGAACTATCCGGGAAATGGAAAAGGCCAGAGTGGCCTTGAGTCCTTCAAGCCAGCCTTTCTGGGTAGCGGCAATATAGGGAAGCAATACCGGCGCACAAAAGCTCAGGCACGGCCCCCAGCCCATTGCAAGACCCATAACGAATACATTTATATATACCTTCACCTATACCGATTCAACCTTTTTAATCTGAGGAAACCTGGATTTAATGGCCTTTTCAATTAGATCGGTCAAGGTCATCCGGGAAGCCGGACAGCCGGCGCAGCCCCCCTTTAACCTGACCTTGACTATATTGTCGTCTGTTACTTCAACCAACTCCACATCACCGCCGTGCATAGATAACATCGGCCTTACTTCTTCGGAAAGTACCTTTTCAATCTCTTCGCGCATACATCCTCCTGACTGGCTAACCAATTAATCTGTGTAATCATACCTTGTTTTATAGAATGCCTGTTAAAGGCTTAATCCTTTACCGTTAAATCCGCTTCATACCTTCTTGGCAAA